>DASVQJ010000343.1:0-6411 GCA_036389235.1 Pyrinomonadaceae bacterium
TCCATCAGTGCTTGAATCGCCTCGATACGTTGCTGGTCTCTCATCGTCAGTAGCATCCGTGCCTCCCGCCTTGCGGCGGAGGCACTCTACTGACATTTTCGCTTGGGCATTAGCACTGACACTTTCGCGTGGGCAACACATCGCCGCGAAATGTTATTGACTACTTCCGGTAGGCGCCATAAACTCCCACCGCTTCGCTGCTTCTCGCCTGTGCTCGACCAGGCCCGCTCCACCCGGGTCACGACGCGATGGAGGTCTCATATGCCTGACGACGAACTATCCATCCCGACCGAAGTCTCCTGGCAACTCCTCGCCACGAGCATGACGAGCCCCATCCTGTCCGACACCGACAGCAGCTCCATCTCCGTCTTCACCTACGTGCCGAAGCTGGAGAGCTTGGAGAAGGATTACCCGAACGACCGGTTGGTCTACCTGAAGTTCACCGCCTCGGTCTCGCCGATCTCGGTGGCGGGCATAGGTTCGGACGGCACCGGGCGCGACCCGTTCGACCTCCTGGGCGCGCGGGACTACCCCGTCTGGCGGACGATTCTGGACGTGACCATCACGGGGCCTGGGGAGAAGAGGGAGCCGGGCAGCCTCAAGCCATACTTCCTGTCGGCCTCGCCCGTCCGCCGCGAGATGGTCGAGATGGGCGTCGTCGGCCGCGAGGTGTATGAGGGCGAGAGCACCGGGCTCGCCGTTGGCAAGAGCGGCTCCCAACTGCACGAGTCCTTCCGCACCTCGACGGAGACCTCCGAGACGAGCGTAGGCGGCTTCGCCCACGCTCTCTTCGTCGGGGCTGGCATCGCCCACACCTCCTCGGAGACGACCGTCGGCGGCGGCCGCCAGGTCACGCAGGTCACCGACAGCACGCAGCGCAACGCGTCGGACGAGCGGCGCGAGCTGTTCAGCCACCTGACGAACGTCAGCAACATCCTCTGCCTCCTGCGGACGACCCTCGTCGGGACACCCCACCTGCGCTTCGACCTCGTGCCCCGCCCGCTGCGCCCGCTGACGCTCGACCCCTTCGACCCGAACCTCTGGTACGCCAGGCTGCTCAACCGGCGTTCGAGCGGCATCGAGGGCGTGCAGGACTTCTACGCCATCGCGGTCGTCCCGCGCGCCGCGAAGGGCTTCTGCGTCAAGGCTAACTTCCGGAGGGTCTTCGTCATCGAGCCCCCACTGCCCCCCTCGGACTTCGCCGTCCGCGACTTCTACTCCCCCGCCACGACGGCGAGGATTCTCAACTACCTGTACCTGCGCTACCCGGTGGGGACGCCGCTCGACCAACTCGACCTCGACCTCGGCCCCGAGCAGTTTACCGACGTGGGGAAGATGCTTGAATGGGCCGAGGCGGACTTGGGGCCGGGCTTTAGCCCCGCCGTCATCGGCTGGGTCACCACCGACACCGGGAACGTCATGGTCCGCGTCGTACTGACCACCACGGTCAATGACGGCACCGCCGGAAAGGAACAGCGGTTCGCTTATAAGACGCGCGCCGAGGTCTATCTGGAGATGGTGCGCCATGAGTACGAGACCGAGCTAGCCAAGTCGCCGCTTGAGCGCGGCTTCGTCTTCCAGCTGCCGCTCACGCTCTCCGCCTGTCAGGACTTGGGCGAGCCGGGCCGGCCCCCCGTCACCAGCTTCACGGTGACGGAAGGCGATCTGACGAAGTTGCCGGAGATCGTAGACTTCACGCCCTACGTGCCCCTGCCGGCTCTATCGCTGAACCCTTCGACGGGCCAGAACATCTACAGCGCCGCCTACCTGTCCTGGAACGCGATGGAGACACAGTTCGCCTCGCAGCTCTCCGTCCTCGGCCCGGAGCGGGCGAAGCCGTTCCGGTTCGATGACCCGCGCGTGCTCGACCTGCTCCTGAGCACCGCGGCCAACCTCGCCCCCGACGCCCCGGCCAACCAGAGCCTCGGCGCGGTCGCGGGTCTCTTCGGCCTGGCCCCGGAACAGCTCGGCGCGCTGAAGGCGTCGGGCGTGGGCGACCTGCGCACGCTGGCCGCCGTCGTCAAGTTCGCCCCCGCCGCCGAACTGCGAGAGCGCGAGCAGGCGGCTTCGCGCGCGCCCGCGCCTCCGAAGCCTTCGGGCCGCGGTTGTAACTTCCTTCAGCGCTTCTGGCTCTGGCTGTCGGGACAGACCCCGCCGCGCGTCCCCGCGGCGGCACGGCCGGCCCCTCCGGTTCACCCCGTCACGGCCGCTCAGGCGTCGGACTTGCGCGCCACGCTCGGCGCGGCCCTCCAGGCGCGCTCCGAGGCGTCACGGAAACAGAACCCCTGAGACGCACGCGCCCTCAAAAGACCTCATGAGCGGCCCAATCCACCGTCTGACGCTCGGCCCCATCGTCGGGCACACCGACCACCAATCCACGCGCATCTGGATACGCGTCCGCGACGACGTCTCGCGCTACGTCCTGCGCGTGCAGAAGCGCGGCCTCTTCAACTTCGAAAGCACCGAGGTCGGCGAGCCCGAGTTCGGCACGGCCGTCGCGGTCGCCGACGGGCTGCGCCCCGACTGGGAGTACCAGTATCAGGTGCTCCGCAAGGGGCGCGTGATACCGAACGGGCGCGGGACGTTCCGCACCATGCCGCCGCCCGGCTCCTTCGCCGACGTGCTGTTCGTCACCATCTCTTGCAGCGACAGCGACCGCGAGGGCGCGTGGAAGCAGCTCGGGGACTACATCAAGCAGGCCAAGCCCCGCTTCCTCCTCATGATCGGCGACCAGGTCTACTTGGACCAGGAGGATTCCAAGGGGGGCCCCGTCTGGCCGGGGCACCTCTACTCGCCCGCCCGGCGGCGCCGGCAGGCGATGGCGCGCAAGTACGAGCACCACTGGAGCCACGACTTCATACGCACCATCATGGCGAACATCCCCACCTACATGATGTGGGACGACCACGAGATTCACGACGGCTGGGGTTCCTGGGCCTTCGACAGCCCGACGCTGGCCGCGGAGTACCCGAGCGGAGCCGAGTTCGCCGCCGCCTGCGACGCCTACTTCGAGGACGCGCGGGACCTCTACTACCACTTCCAAATGAGCCACAACCCGCCCCCGCCGGACGCGCTCCCGCTCCCGCCCTACGGCGTGCGCCAGGGGCTCCCCTTCGTCTTCAGGTGCGGGCGGCTCGCCGTCCTCGTCCTCGACGACCGCGGGGACAGGGACATCTGGCGCGCGAACAACCCCGTGCTCGGCGACCGCCAGTGGGAGTTCATCGAGCAGACGCTCGGGAACCTGCCCGCGGACGTGGACGCGCTGGCCGTGGTGACGCCCGTGCCGCTCACACTGATGTCGCCGCAGAGCGCCGGCCAGTTGCTCCTCGGCGACCGCGCGGACGACGTAAACCTCTTCAAGAATGGCAACGCCGCGGCGTTGCTTGAGCTCCAACACGCGGGCGAGAAATCCTTCTTGAACGTTCCCGGCGCGCTGGCGCACCTGATCGTCGCTGACGCGACGCAAAAGGTGGGCGCGCGCTTCAACCTGCATTGGGGCGACTTGAAGATCGGGGACCTCGACGACATCCGCGACCAGTGGTCACACCGCGCCAGCCGCCCTGAACAGTTGAGGCTGCTTCGCGCGGCCGCCCTGGCGAGGCTCACCAACCGCGTCCCCTCCGATCCGCGCGGCCTCGTCTTCCTCGGCGGCGACTTTCACGCCGGCGGGCTCTTCCAACTTACCTTCTCCGACCCGGAGTTCACCGCGCAGACGCTCATCTCTTCCGGCATCTCCAAGGACGTGGGTGGCGCCACGGAGAAGGGCGGCTCCGGCCCCGACGAGCCCGTCGGCTTCACCTTCGACGAGGACTTCGAGGTCGCCCCGGGGATTCGGGCCGTTTTGCAGGACTACGTGCCGGTCTTCAACTTCGGCATCACGCACATCACCTTCAACGGCTCGACCCCGCGCATCGTCAACAGCGTCGCGCACAAAGGCAACGCGGGCCACTGGACGATCAGGGCCGGGACGTTCCCTTAACGGCCGGACGCACGCCCCCGCCGCCACACGCCGTACGCTGACGTGGCCTGAAGCTCAACGCCCGGCGAGCCGCCGGCGGGCCTCGGACGGCATCGCTGTCGGTTATCGCGCCGTCGCTGTCCCCGCCGTTCTCGGGCTTGTCGAACTCGGCCAGCGCCAGGAAGCCGTTCGGGTGGTCCGACGGCGGCTGCCGCGTGTAGTTGCCGAACAACTCCCGCCCATTCGTAATCAGGCCGTCGTCGTCGCGGTCGAGCGCCAGCCATGCGTCGTCTGCCCCCTTAGCCGTCCAGGCTAGGCGCTGTGGTGTGCCGTCCGCGTTGAGGTCGAAGAGGACGCCGCCGTTGGCGTCCGTGTGCTGCGCGTTAGGCACTTTGGGGCTGGCACACTCTACGCACGTTTTGCGGTCGCTGCTCGGCACCACACTCCCGCCACAGTCCTCGCACGGGATGGGACACACGTTCGGCGTGCTGGTTACGATGCCCGCCACTCCATCACAGTCATAACCGAAAGAGAGCTGCCTTTTATCGGCGGAGCAGTGTGTGGAATCGGTGGTCGTACAGCCTTCCCGTACCTGTGAATCACACAAGAACCTGACCTGCTCAGACTCCAGAGGATTACAGACCGTATTGCCGAAATAAGAGAAATTTGAGCAGCCGACGTTCCCACACTTGGTGTCGGGGTTCACGTAGCAACTCGGGGTGCCTTGTGTGAATGTTCCCCGAGTCCCTTGCGCGAAGCCTACCCACGTTTTTGCCGACGCGACTGTAAAGGCCGCTACTAAGATAATGAGGTAGGTGAGGCGACGGTTCATTGTGGTTGCTCCTCTGATAAGTCGAAGGGTTTCGCAAGCTCGCCCTCCACCCGGGCCGGATTATCCGCCGGCAGATTCTGCCGGAGACGGTGTCGGACTGAGCCGACGCCGTTACGGTAGCCCTGCATCCACTCTTCCGTATGTTTGCCAGCGCCTTCCCCCTTCGCGTCGTCAGACACTTCCTCCCGAACGGCGTCAAATACGGCGGAGGAGCCTCTGGCTTTTAACAGCCCCCGCAGGCGGAGCCTTTCTGCTTTGGCGCCCGCGCGCTGCCCGGCGAGCCGGTCGCGGGAGTGGTGTGAGTCCGCCCCCCAGGTGCTACCGTCGTCGAACTCTACGAAATCAACAGATACCGTGACGCTTGCCGGCGCCTCACTTTCACTGAACGAGATGTCGATGGTCTTGATCTGTGTGGGCTGAAAGACCGCCGCCGGAGTCGTCAGATTGGCGAAGTCTGAACGTGAGTAAGCCCCGGCGTCGGCTAGAATCGCGTACGCCCGAATCCGCTTCTGGCTTTGGTTCTGCGCCATCACCCTGACCCTGAAAAGCCCCGGCTCGGATTCGGTGAAGGTGTTGACTATGCGGAGCGGCGAGTCGGCCTGTGATGCTATTGAAGCGGCAGGTAGCCTTTCACGCGACTGCGGGGCGGCCAGCAGCGCCTGCATTGGGGTTGTTGTCGTTAAGTATAAGGCGAAAGCGAGGAGCGTTAAGGTAAAGCATTTCAGAACCAGTTTCCTAGTGCCTGTCATCATCGTAATCTCCCTTTACGAGCCTCACCTGCTCGCCTGCTCTGGCCTTAAGCGGCTGATGACCTCTTCCTCTTTGTTCGGCGTGAGCGCCCCACCCAAACATCAGACACCACGCCCTTCTCGTCCACCAGGAGCAGCGTGGGCGTGCCGGTCAGGCCCATATCTCTGAACCCGATGTGCCTTACTTCGTCAATACCGACGCCGAGACCCCTTAAATATGCTTGCCCTTCCTCCTCAGCCTGCGGCACCAGAGCGACCAGGCGCGTTTCACCGCGCTCTCTAACCAGCCGCTGGTAGAAGGGGCCGCTTTCCGTGCAGAAATGGCAGGCAGTGGAGAGTGCCAGCAGCAGGGTCTTTCCGTTCTTTTGCCAATCTATGCCCAACACGGCGACCGCATCGCCGCGTTTGAGCGCCCCCCTTATGCCGGCGGGCTCGCCCGCGGCTTGCCGCGCGGCAGGTGCGGGGATGACGTAGGACTTCACCAGCACGACGCAGAGCAGTACCGCGACGACGATGATGGCGACGTTGGCCGAGACTTCGAGACCTTTGGTCAATTTGTTTGTCATAAGGCACCTCCGGGCGGAAAGCCTCCCGTCCACGCGCAAGTTCTTCAGCCGGGGACAGACGACGACACGACGCTGCCGGGATAGGCCAATCCGAGGAGCAGAACTGCTCAGCGGTGGGAGGCGTGACGGCAGAATGAGGTCGCATCACTTAAACCTTACGGACGAACGGTCGAAAGAAAATAGCGTGAGAGGGGCACGGCAATTTGTCAGGCGCACGCATCATACGCCTGTCAGCCCCCCGTCAACATTTAATCTCGCTGACCGCTTGTGTGTTTGTCGTGAGCCGGGAGGCTACTGCGTCCTCCC
>DASVQJ010000344.1:0-49821 GCA_036389235.1 Pyrinomonadaceae bacterium
CGGTCGTGTGGCCCGGCTTCGGGATGATGAAGACGTAGAGCATCGAGGGGCCGCGCCGCTCGCCGAGGCCGCCCTGGACGGCGACCACCGACTCCTCGCCCTTGACCAGCCGCAGGTAGAGGCGCGAGCTGTCGCCGTCCAGCAGGAGGTCCGAGCCGAGCGAGAGCGAGTAGAAGTCTGGCGTGCGGCGCGGGGGCACCTTCCAGCCGAGCATGATGGCCGGGAGCTGCGCGAAAGGGTCGCGGTAGACTTCCGAGTGCGCCGCGACCTCTTCGGGCTCGCTCACGTCCACGGGCGGGGGCGGGGGCTGCGGGGGGATGGAGGCGAAATACTTTTCCACCAGCGCGCGCGCCTCGTCCGAGTCGAAGTCGCCGCAGACGGTGAGCACGGCGTTGTTCGGCGCGTAGTAGACGCGGAAGAACTCCTGCACGTCCTCGACCGTCGCGGCGTCGAGGTCCTCCATCGAGCCGATGGTCGAGTGCGCGTTGCGCGGGTTCTTGTAGACCAGCTCGTTGAGGCGCAGGAAGGCGTTCGAGTAAGGGCGGTTGTCGTAGGAGAGCCGCTTCTCCTCCTTGACGGCCTCGCGCTGGTTGTCGAGGTTCTCCTGCGTCACCTTGAGCGAGCGCATCCGGTCGGACTCCAGCCAGAGCGCGAGCGGGAGCTGGGACGACGGCAGAGTCTCGAAGTAGTTGGTGCGCTCCGAGGAGGTCGTCCCGTTCATCGTGCCGCCGTTGTTGAAGACGTACTGGAAGTGGCCGGCCTTCGGCACGTTCTCCGAGCCCTGAAACATCATGTGCTCGAAGAGGTGCGCGAAGCCCGTCCGCCCCTCGCGCTCGTTGCGCGAGCCCACGTCGTAGTAGACGGCGACCGACACGACCGGCACCGAATGGTCTTCGCTCAAGACGACCCGCAGGCCGTTCCCCAGGGTGTAAATCTCGATGGGCGCCTGCGGCAGCGTGACAGTGGACAAATGAAACCCCCTGGGAGTGATAAGTGATGAGTGATGAGTGATAAGGGAAGACAAGGCCCGCTCTCCTTTCTCATCACTTATCACTCATCACCTATCACTCCGGCTTGGTAATCATCCCGCGCAGCTCGGCGCGGAGGCGCTCGATCTCGGAGAGCTTGAGCGAGACGCGCTCGAAGAGCGGCGCCTGCGCCTTGATGCCCTCGTCGATGAGGAAGGCGGCGGCGTCGGCGCGGCTGCGGAAGACGCCGGCCTGCACCAACTGTTCGAGCCGCTCCTGCGCCTCGTGCGAGACCTTGACGGCGACGACGTAGTCGTCCTTGGCCGAGAGCGCGCGCTCGACCGTGCGGCTGATGTCGCGGCCGATGGAGGCCAGAGACTCTGGGATGCGCGCGGCGATGTCGCGCACCGACGAGGCGTGTGCGCGCTCGCCGTGTGCGTGCTCGTCGTCGTCGTGCTCGGGGAGCAGCAGGTCGTCGATGGGGTCGAGGATTTCGGGCTCTCTGGGGTCGTTCGGGCTGCTCATAATCCTGCTCAACACCTCCTCTTCGAGGCGCGGGCGTTCCGCCGCCGGAGTCCGCCCGCGTGGAGGCCCCCGCGGGGCCTTACGCTCGCTGTTCTGCTGTCGGCAAACTGCTTGGGGCCATTCTAAGGGGGGGCGAGAGACGAGCGCAAGGCGGAGGGGTCACCCCCGGCGGGTTGCAACCTTGCCGCCCGTGCGCTCATCAATTACACTACACCGACCTGCCTTCGGAACGGGCGGAGTCATAGCTTGGGTTTACGCGCCGCGCTCATGGCCGCCCGGCGCCCCTTCGAAATTTTGGGTTTTAACTGAGGGTCTGTCTCCGTGAAAAAGAGAATCTCCACCGCGCTCGCGACGCTCCTCCTGCTCGCCGTCTCGCTCCCGGCCTTCGTCATCGCGCAGCAGAGCGGCGCGCAGCCGCCGGCCGCGCCCGGCGCGCGCCGCACGGCCCCGCCGGCCGGCGAGGCTTCGCCCAACTCGCGCACGCGCCGCCCGCGCCCGACCGACGCCACCGAGGGGCTTGAGGCCGACGTGGCCGAGGCGCTCACCGTCATCCAGGACAACTACGTCGACGGCAACAAGGTGAAGTACGACGAGGTCTTCAAGTCCTCGATCATCGGCATGCTGCGCACGCTCGACCCGCACTCGAACTTTTACGACGCGAAGGAGTTCGAGGAGCAGCGCGCCGACTGGCGCTCGGAGTACTACGGCATCGGCGCCACCATCGGCGACCGCAAGCTCGGCGGCAACACCGACACCTACATCCTCGCCACCTTCGAGGCGACGCCGGCCTTCCGCGCCGGCCTCCGCTTCGGCGACAAGATCACGGAGATCGACGGCAAGCCCGTCAAGGGCAAGGCTTCCGGCGAGGTGCGCGACATGCTGCGCGGGCCGCGCGGCACCACCGTGCGCGTGACGGTCGAGCGCGCCTCGAACGGCCAGAAGGAGACGGTCGAGATCACGCGCGACGCCGTCCCGCAGCCGACCGTGCCGGACGCCTACTTCATCAAGCCCGGCGTCGGCTACATCGACATGACGCGCGGCTTCAACTACACGACGGCCGAGGAGTTCGTCTCGGCCCTGAAGTACCTCCGCTCGCACGGCATGCAGGGGCTCGTGGTCGACCTGCGGAACAACGGCGGCGGCATCCTCGACCAGGCGAAGATCGTGGCCGAGCAGTTCCTCGCCAAAGACCAGGTCATCCTGACGCAGAAGGGGCGCGGCACCCGCGGCATGCAGCGCGAGCTGGTCTCCGACAACCGCCAGCCCGACCCGACGCCGCTCGTCGTCCTCGTCAACCGCGGGACGGCCTCGGCCAGCGAGATCGTCGCCGGCGCGTGGCAGGATCACGACCGCGCGCTCATCATCGGCGAGACCTCCTTCGGCAAGGGGCTCGTCCAGTCCATCATGCCCCTGGAGTACGGGACGGCGCTGACCTTGACGACCTCGAAGTACTACACGCCTTCGGGGCGCCTCATCCAGCGCGACTACTCGAACCAGAGCTACTACGATTACATCTACGGCCGCGTCAACGGCACGCAGGCCGAGGCCGCGCCCGAGAAGCCGAAGGGCAACGAGACGCACACCGACACGGGCCGCCCCATCTACGGCGGCGGCGGCATCGCGCCCGACGAGGCCATCAAGGCGCGCTCGCTCACGCCGCAGCAGGTGCGGCTCATCGACCCCATCTTCGCCTTCGCGCGCGAGGCCGTGAACGGCCGCGTGCCCGGCGTGCCGCAGAACTTCAAGGTCGGCGGGATGCCCGAGTTCGAGCAGAACGTCGAGGCCGGCGCCTTCGAGGTGGACGACAAGGTCTACAAGGCGTTCAAGGAGTTCGCCCTCGCCCACTACGGCGAGGAGCTGAAGCTCACCGAGGCGCAGCTCGACAAGGGGCGCGAGTTCATCGCGCGCCAGTTGCGCTACGACCTGACGACGGCCGCCTACGGCTCGGTCAAGGCGACGCAGGTGCTCATGCTCGACGACCCGCAGGTGGCGAAGGCCATCGACTCGCTGCCGCGCGCGCGCGACCTCGCCACCGCCGCCATGCGCGGCCGCAACCCGCAGACGAAGACGTTCGAGGATTAAGCGTCAGGCGCGAGCGCGCCCGAACGGAAAGGCCCGGCGAGTCTCCGACTCGCCGGGCCTTTCCGTCTTCCGTCGTGGCTCGACGCTACCAGCTACAGTTGTAGGAGGCGAGCGAGGTCTTGGCCTGGTCGAGCGCGGACTTGCAGGCCGTCGCCAGTCCCGCCTTGCCCTGCGGGGTCCCGGCCAGTTGCTTCCAGGAACTGCGCCAGGTGTCGAGCGAGCTCTTGAAGGTCGCCTGCGCGGCCGCCGGCACCTTGCCGCTGACGCACGCCTCGTACTTCTTCAGGAAGTCGTCGCACTCGGGCACGCCGATGTCGCCGGCCGCGGACGTGGTGCTGGCGGGCGTCGAGGCGGCGGCGGGCGTGGCGGTGGCGGCGGCCTTCGTGTTCGCGTTGCCAGCGGCGGTGTTGGTGTTGGCGGCCGTGTTCGTGTTGTCGGCCGCGCCGCCGCAGGCGAGCATGACCGTGCCCAGCAGGACGCAGAGGGCGAAGAGGGAGATCAGTTTGGTCGTCATCGGTTCGGTTCTTCTCCTTGGGGAAGTCGCGGGCCGAACGCGTTCGGCCCGTCGAGAGACAACTGCCGCGAGGTGTTCGTTTGGAAGCCGTGCTCGCAGGCCGTGCCGTCGGCCCTTAGCGCCAGCGGCGGCCTTGTGTACGGGAGCGGCCCGGCGCGCGGGCGGCGTGTAAAACTAATGCCGGGCGGCCTCCGGCGTCAAGGGGAAGTTTGAGCGTTAGGGTACGGGGAGGCTTCAGCGAGCCGTCTGCTGCGGCTCCGGTTCGGGGCGGGGCTCGGCCTCGCGCGCGGGGGCGCGCTTGAGGGCCTCGAAGTCGATCTCGGCGGAGGGGCGGATGTCCGCGTCCATCAGGCCCGCCATCTTCTTGAGCGTGTACTCGTTCTCCGAGGGGTCGTTCGAGGCGACGCAGTCCGAGGGGATGACGAGGTTGAAGTCGCGCATGTAGGCGTCGTGCGCGGTGAAGAGGACGCAGATGTCGCCGGTCAGGCCCGTCAGCACCAGCGTCTTGGCCTGGAGGTAGTCGAGCAGGATGTCGAGCGTGGTCGAGAAGAAGCCGGAGTGCTTCGGCTTCAGGACGAAGTAGTCGTCCTCTTCGGGCCGCAGCAGTTCGACGACGGGGCGGCCGCGCACGTCTCCTTCCAGGCAGTGTTCGAGAATCTTCTTGAAGTCCGACTGCCACTTGCCGAAGTTGTCGTTGACGTAGACGACGGGCACGCCCGCCTCCTTCGCGCGCCGCTTGAGCGCGGCCAGCCGCTCGGCCATCGGCAGCGCGTGCTTGAGGAGTTCGCCGCCGCTCTCGAACTCCAGGTCGTTAATCACGTCGATGAGCAGCAGCGCCACGTTCGACTTGTCCGGCACGTTGCCGTGCAGGTCTTCGTTCTTCGCAGGCATACCCCGTCCTTGTCCTTCTTACCGTCTGTAAATGTTCAGGGGGATTGTCGCCGTCGATTATGCCGCGCCCGCGCGTGGGAAGGCAAAAGGAGGATGACAGACAGGCCGTCTGTCATCCTCCTTCCATCCTTGAACCCTACTGCGGCCTCAGTCCTGGTAGGCGGGCACGCGCGCCTCGCGGCGGCGCCAGACGGCGAGCAGGGCGCCCATGCCGAGGATGCCGACGAGGTGGTAGCCGTTGCTGATGAGGTAGAGCCCGAGCGGGCGCCCCTCGAAGACGACCGTCTCCAGGTTCGTCGTCACGACGAAGCCGAGCCAGAGCCAGAAGCCCGTGAGCGCGCCGTGGGACGCCGTCTCCGCGCCCGTGAACTTGACGAAGTGCGCGAGCACGTATGCGAGCAGGAGCGAAGTGACGAAGGCCAGGCCGATCTCGCCGGCGTGGCTCTGCGCCTCGACCGCCGCGACCTGCTCGGGCGTCCAGCCCTTGAGCGCGATGAAGGGGCGCGCGAACAGCAGCGGCGAGTACCAGAGCGCGCCGAGCACCCAGTAGGCGACGGCCGACGCGGCGACGGCCGGGTAGTTGATTCTCATCTCGACCCTTCTCCTTTCCGTCAGGGGAAGCAATTATCGGGCAAGGGGGGCGACGGCGGCGGCTCTCAGGAGTGCGCGCCCTTGAGCGTGATGAGCGAGATGGCCGCGCCCGTGGGGTCGTTGATGACGCAGAAGCGGCCGGTGTTGGGGATGTCGGTCGGCGGGACGCAGACCTTGCCGCCCAGCTCCGCGACCTGCGCGGCCTTCGCGTCCACGTCGTCCACGGCGACGTAGGCCATCCAGTGCGACGGCGCGCCGCCGAACTCCGCGCCCGTCTTGTAAATGCCTCCGACGTGCCTGCCGCCCACGACGATCTCGTTGTAGACCATCGGCGGCGCGTCCGACCCTTCGCACGCGGCGGCGTCAGACTTCTTGATCTCCCAGCCGAGCAGCTCGGTGTAGAACTTGATGGCGGCCGCGTCGTCGGTGGTCGAAAGCTCGTTCCAGCAGAAAGACCCGTTCGCGGGCATCGTCTGTTCGGACATCGTTTTGTCTCCTCTGAAGCGTTGGTTTGGTAGAACCTGTACCGGCGAGGTTTAAAGACGAAAGCGAAACTGTCTGAATCCGCAAAAAATTGAAGGTGAGCCTTCAAACACTTGAAAACCCACCTTCAAACCCACCCCTTGTTCGTCCGGAAAAGAGAGCTACTGCGAGGGAGAAAAATTGTGTTCCTTCTTAAAACTGCTCGGCCCTTAAAGCGGCGGGCCATTCACTGTGAAAGTGTCGGGTCTTCGCCGCCGCTCAGTGCGCGGCGAGCCAGTCGCTGAAGATTTGCGACTCCTCGGCCTTCCCCGACCAGCGCGCGCGGTTCTTGCCCGTGAGCGCCAGGATCATCGCCTGGTGCTGGCCGGCGCGGTCGCCGAGCCGCTCGAAGTAGTTGTAGAGCCGGTCGATGCGCGCCACCGACTCGCGCGCCGCCTCGACGTTGCGGAAGTGGAGCACGTTGCGGAAGTAGCGCGTGTAGACGTTCTGCTCGCGCCCCGTCGTCGTGTAGAGGTCGAAGTAGCCGTCCAGGTGCCCGGCCTGCTGCAAGACCTGCGCGACGTAGGAGGGCCGCGCCTTCACCCTGCGCACGATCTCCGCGATGTCCTTCGTGCCGGACTCGAAGAGCGCGACGATCTGCTCCTTCTTCGTCCGCTGCTCGGCCGGCTCGACCTCGGCCGTCTCCGCCTGCGCCGCCTCGACCCGCTCGCGCTCGACCGCCTCGTCGGCGTAGTCCAGCTCAAGCGTGAGCGGCCTTATCTCCTCGATCATCTCTTCGGTCATCATCTTCTTTCACCCCCCTTGAAGTGAGCGGTAAGCCGTCGGCAGTGAGCAGTTGTTTAGATGTCTGAGACGGTGAGCAGTTCGCCTTGACCGCTTACTGCTCACCGCTCACCGCTCACCGCGTTAGCTCGCGCGGCGCACTTCGAAGGTCTGCTGGTTCTGCAGGCCCTTGAGGTGGTCGATGAAGCTCGAAGCGGCGCGCTTCGAAAGCTCCTCGGTGCGGACGCGCATCACCTGCTGGCACTCCTCGTCCATGTCCACGCCCGCCTCGCGCGCGAGCGCGCGGATCATGCCGAGCTGCTTCGGCGTGACGAGGTCGGCCATCGACTTCGCCAGCGGGTCTTTCGGGAAGTCGCCGGGCTGCGGGCCGGAGCCCTCGCGCTCGATGACCTCGGACTCACGCTGGTAGAGTTCGCGCGCGATGCCGAACTTGATGGCCGCGCGCTTCAGGGCGTCGTGCTCGGCCTTCTTGATGCCGGTCTCGTTGTCGGCGTTACCCGTGCCGACGCCCTCGCGCGTGACGCCGTCGATGGTGATGGCGCAGGTGACGGCGACCATCTCGCCGATCTGGACGATGCCGCGGACGGCGTGCGACCAGGTCGGGGCGACGCGGTCGAGGATGTCGGCGACCGTGTGCCACTCGACGTACTCGACCATGTGCTGGTTGCCGTTGCGGTCGCGCCAGCCCTCGCGCGTCTTGATGAGGCGCGGGTCGACCGGCTGCTTGAGGGTGCTCAAAGTCTTCGTGAACGAGAGCGGCACGACCGGCGCGGGCGTCTGCTGCTCGTACTCTTCGGCGGTGATGAAGTCCTGCTCCTCCTCCGCCTTCTGAACGTGTGCGGTTGCTTTCTTCGTCATCTCCAGCTCCTCTGTCTCTTCGTGTTCCGCGAGCGAACGGTGAGGAGTATCGGCGTTGGCGACGATCTCGACCTCGGCCTTAACATCCGGCTGCTCGTTCTGCTCCCGTACGAAGCGCGGCGCTTTGCGCGGGGCACGAAGTGCGGCCTCCGCGGCAGCCTCGCCGAGCTTCTCGGATGCGGTTTGCGTCAAAGTGTTGGGCGTCTCCGCCGCAACAACGTTCTCGGGAGTCGCGCCCTGCGCCTGCGGGGCGTCTGCCTTCGGGGCCGCCTGCTGCTTGGCCGCGGCCTCGGTGTTCTTCGCCAGGACGGCGTGCTTGACGGCGAGGATGTGCTCGCAGCGGTAGCGCGGGTCCTGGGCCGACTGCTCCTCGAACTCCAGGCAGGTGCAGCGCACGCGCCCCGCCTCGTCGCGCCAGACCTCGTAGGAGGCGCGGCGGCCCCGGAGCGTCGGCGTGGTCACGCGGAAGCGGTCGCCCTCGCGGTTGACGAGGCCCATCGCGGCGATGCCCTGCGCCCGCTTGTCGCGCATCAAAGCTTTCTTGTCGAGTACGGCAGTCATGGCTTAAATCCTCCGTCCGAAGCTCTCAGCAAACTCTTACGCGGCCTTCTCGGTCGGCACCTGCTTGATGCGTTCGGCCGCCTCGGGCTGCGGGGCGAAGCCGACGGCGCGCTCCTGCAAGCGACGCTCCAGCTCGACGACCCGCGCCTCCAACTCCTCGACGCGCCGACCCTGCCGGTGCAGGGTCTTGAACAGTCCGTCGAACGTCTCCCAGATCACGTCGCTCACCTTCTGTTTCACTCCTTGAATCTCAGAGTCGCCGCGTGTTTGCTGCAACGCCCTGTTTCATACGTGAAACAGTGTACCACCGTTCCCGGTTTGTTGCAAGCATAAAACAAGGTCTTGCGCAGGAAATTTTCTTGTGCTATGTTGGGGCTGCAAAGGTGGGCGCCGGGGTCCGTGTGGATTTTCCGGGGCGCCCGTAAGGAGGCCGAAAATGGCAGATCAGTCGAAAAGTTTAGTCAACACGGTCGAGTTGGGCCGCGCCATCCGCCGCAAGCGCGAGGAGCTGGGTCTGAGCCTGAGGGATGTGGCGGACGAGACGAAAGTCTCCGCCTCGACGCTCTCGCGCATCGAGAACGGCACGGGCAAGCCCGACGCCGACAACATCGCGCGCCTCACGGGCTGGCTCGACATGCCCATGGAGCGCGTCATGGGCGCGCACAAGACCGAAGAGGGCACGGACACGTCGGCCGTCGTCTACTTCCCGCACGAGGCCACGCCCGACATCGTCGAGGCGCACCTGCGCGCCGACCGCAACCTCACGCCCGAGACGGCCAAGGCCCTCTCCGAACTCTTCCGCGTCGCCTACACGCAGTTCAGCGCGCCCGGCACCGACAGCCGCGCCCGCAAAGGCCGGAAGTAGCAGAATCGGCATAGTTAGACCATCTGTATGAGGTGCTCAACTCAAGCCGGGTTGAGCACCTCATCTTATTTTTGGAGGAAAGTTAACTATGGCTACGTGGACTTGTCCGTTTTGTAATCAAAACGCGACTCTGACTTCTTCCAACATCACAACGGACACTACTATCTTCGAAGATGGTAATAAGTATGGGACGCAGGTTATTAGGGTTGAGACTAATACTTGTCCTAATGTTGATTGCCAGGAGTTTACTTTACGTGTTTCGCTTCACGATTCAGGTACGACTTATGGGAGCTATATAGTGCAACCGAAAAAGTCTTGGCAGCTAATTCCGGCTTCTAAGGCGAAACCTTTTCCAAGCTATATACCTAAAGCAGTATTAGATGACTATGTTGAAGCCTGCATCATTCGGGACCTTAGCCCCAAAGCCTCTGCTACCCTTTCTCGCAGGTGCCTTCAAGGCATCATCAGAGATTTTTGGGGAGTAAAGAAAGCCAGATTAATTGACGAAATAGAGGCAATCAAAGACAAGGTTGACCCGCTAACATGGCAGGCAATCGATGCTGTGCGACATATTGGAAATATTGGCGCCCACATGGAGAAGGACATCAATCTAATCATTGATGTTGAGCCACAGGAAGCAGGGCTGCTTATTGGGCTGATAGAGATGTTGCTCAAAGAGTGGTACATCGTCCGATATGAGCGGCAAGAGCAATTAAAAGCTATAGCTAAGTTGGCTGATGCCAAAAAGCAGGCCAAAGCACGGCCTAACAGTCCTTAATATTCCTTGTGGAGCAGGAGCGTTTGTTTGAAGTTCAGGGAGATTTACGGCGTCGATTTCAGCGGGGCGCGGCTGGCGGGGCGGAATACGTGGGTGGCGCGGATCGAGCGGGGGCGGCGGGACGCGGGGTGTGAGAGTCCCTGGCGGCTGGCTGAGTTGGCGCGTCTCGAAGACATGTGCGGGACGGCGGAGCGCGTAGAGGCTTTGGGGCATCTGGTCGGGTTGATAGGGGAGTCGGAGGGGGCTTTGTGGTCTCTGGACTTCCCGTTCGGGATGCCGGTGGAGGTCTTGGGCGGGTGCTGGTCGAGGCAGTTTGAGTTCATCGGCGAGTGGGGCGAGGACGGGTACGGGGCGGGGCTCGAATGCGTGCGGCGGTCGAAGGAGTTGTGCGGGGCGAAGCACATCCGCCGCCTGACCGACATCGAGGAGCGCGCGCCGTTCGACCCTTACCACTACCGCATCATCTACCAGACCTTCCACGGCATGCGCGACGTGCTCGCGCCGCTCATGCGCCGGCGGCACACGGCCATCCTCCCGTTCCAGTACCGGCGCCTGCCGGACGCGCGCCGCGTCCTCGTCGAAGCCTGCCCGGCCTCGACCCTCAAGCGCATGAGGCTCCCGCACCAGAACTACAAGCAGCCGGAGGGCGGCCCGCTCACGCCCAAGCGCCGCCGCACGCGCCGCGTGATACTCGACGGCCTCGCCGAGCACGTCTGCATTCGGCCGACAGACCGCCTCCGCATCATGCGCAACGGCGGCGGCGACGCCCTCGACGCCGTCCTCGCCGCCCTCGGCGCCGCGCGCTCCTGGCGCGAGACCGACCACGCCTCCGTCGCCCGACACCAACGCTACCCGCGCGAGGGCCGTCTCTACGTCTGAACACCCCGCCAATTTCGGTAGGGGAAAAGCGTCGCAGGGCGGTTATAATTTGAGCCGTGGACACAGAGAACCTGCCGCCGACTTTTAAGGGGAGACAGTACGAGGTGCGCGCGCTGGGGCTGCGCGACTTCGCGGGGCTGCGCCGGGAGGACGAGCCGTTAGACCCGTTCGAGTTGGCGTACTTCGCGAAGTTGATGGTGATTAACTTCGACACGATCACGGGGCTGTCGGAGGAGACGCGCGAGCACCTCCTGGGGGTGGGCGTGAACGACTGGTCGGGGGGGACTTCGTCGCGGCCTCTGCCGAACGGCTGGCGGCTGGTCATCCTCAACCCGAAGCACGGGAAGGCGAGGAACAACGCGACGCTGATGGAGGAGGTCTGCCACGTCTTCCTCGGGCACAAGGCGAACCGCCTGTCGATTGTGGCGCAGAACAAGCAGGGGAAGACGGTGGCGCGCGACTACAACGAGGCGGACGAGGAGGCGGCGTACGCGGTCGGCGCGGCGGCGCTCGTGCCCTTCGCGGGGCTGCGGCGTCTGCTGAAGCAGAACCGGACTTCCATCGAGATGGCGCGCCACTTCAACGTGAGCAGGGAACTCATCGAGTACCGCCTGAAGGTCTGCCGGCTGTGGGCCGAGTACCGACAGCGCCACCCGGAGGAGGACGCTGCGCGCGAGCTGCGCCGCCGCGCCTACGCCGCCGCCAACGCCGAACGCAACGCCGGGGCGGACTGAAAGTTTCAGAGTTGAAGAAGACGAAAGGCACGCCCCTCTTTATCAGGAAGGGCGTGCCTTTCGTCTTGCGGGTTGACGTTCCGGCTTAGTGCGACTGCTGCGGGCGGCCGGACTGGATGAGGCGCTGGCGCGCGGTGTTGCCGGGGACGGCGATGTGCGTCGCCGGGTCGTACTCCTTGCCGACGGCCGGGCTGCCCTGCGGCACCCAGATTTCCACGCGGGTCGTGCTGTAGCCCGAGGGGAGGTAGCGCACGTAGTAGCCGTCCGGGTGCACAGACCAGCGGCCCGAAGGGACGTTCTGGCTGCCCGGCCCGAGCGGGGCGTTGCCGGAGAGCACCGCGACGCGCTCCATCTCGGCGAAGGAGGCGCCCGGCGTAGTCAACATCTGGCGGAGCTGCGCCTCGGCCTGCGCGATCTGGCGGAGCGGCTCGGGGACGCCGCCGAGCGCGTCGGTCAGGGCGTTGCCTTGCAGCACGTCGAGCGCGCTGCGGTTCAGGCCCGCGAGCTGGCGCGGCGTGAGCAGTTGCGAGGCGACGGCCTTGATGTCGCCCTGTAGGTCTTCGAACTTGGCGCGCGCGATGATGGCCCACAGGAGCTGCTGAATCTTCTGCTGCGGAATCTCGGGCCGGTTGACCGAGTTGCGGACGATGGTCATCACGGCGTCCTCGGCCGGGCCTTTGGGCGGCGCGAAGAGGTAGCCGTCGCCCTCGCCGGGGCCGTGCGTGCCGGCCTTCAGGCAGTAGCTCTGATCGACGAACTCGTAGTAGCCCGGCGTCAGGACGAACCCGCCGTTCGGGGTGCGCTGGAGTTGCATCAGCGAGCGCTTCCCCTCGCGCGGCGTGAAGCCGTCCTTCGAGGAGTCGCCCCACTTGGCGTCGGGGAGGCTCGTGGTGATGGGCTGCTTGTCGCCGAGCAGGTTCGGCGTCTTCTTCTTCAGCTTGTCGCCGAGGCCGCCGAGGCCGCCGAGCTGGGCGGAGGCGAGCCCGGCGCAGGCCGCGAGCAGCAGAAGGGCGCAGACGGCCTTCAGGCCGGGGCGTCTGAAACTTTGGTTGTGCATTGAGTCTTTACTTCTCCACTAGGTTAGAAAGATAACCGCAGTGCGTAGATGTTAGCTCCGGCCGAAGGGTTGGGCAAGTCCGAAGCGCACGAAGATTTTTCCCGGGCGGCCCGACCCCGCGCCGCCCCTCTTCACTTTTAGACCGCCGCCGATTAACTTCTTGAGTATGAGGACGGACGGCGGGGAGCCCGAAGAGCTGCGCGAGCTGCGCGACGAGGTCAAGCGCTGCATCGACTACCGCGCCTTCTACCTGCGCTACTGCCCCGACGCGCGCCAGAACGGCGCGCGCCTTCAAAGTCTCTGCCCCATCCCCGCGCACGCGCACAGCGGCAAGGGGCACCCGAGCCTCTCGATAGACTTGCAGCAGGGCCTCTTCAACTGCTTCTCGCGCGACGAGGGCGGCGACGCCATCACCTTCTACGAGCTGATGCACGGCGTCAGCTTCGCGCGCGCGGTGCGGGAGCTGGCGCGCGAGCTGGGCCTGGGCGGCCGCAGGGGGCGGCGCCCCTCGCTCGCCGCGGCGTCAGCGCCGGACGCCTCCGAGGCGGAGGGCGAGAGCTTCGAGCCGCTCGACGCCGAGCAGACGGCGGCCGTCTGCGCGCGCTTCCTCGAAATCTGCCGCGCCGAAGACCAGCTCGAAGGCACGGCCTACCTCGCGCGCCGCGGCATCGACGCCGGGACGGCCCGCCGCGCGGGCGTCACGTACTTCCCGCGCCGCGCCTACCGCCGCGTCATGCGCAGCATGTCGGACAGCTTCCCCGTCGAGACGCTCCGCCGCGCCGGCCTCTTCAACCGGAAGGAGCATCTGACGTTCTACCACCACCGCCTGCTCTTCCCGTTCTACGTCGGCGGCCGGCCCCTCTACCTACAGGCGCGCACGACCGCGGCCGGCGTCGAGCCGCGCTGGCACAACATGCGCGGCCACGTCCCAGCGCTCTACAACGCCGACACGCTCGACGCGCTCCCCAGCGGCGCCGTCGTCTACCTCGTCGAGGGCTTCACCGACACGCTCACGCTCCTCGCGCACGGCTTCGCGGCCGTCGGGCTCGTCGGCGCGGGCGGGCTCAAAGAGGAATGGCTCGCCCCGCTCGGCCGCTTCCGCGTCGTCGCCGCGCTCGACCCCGACGCCGCCGGCCGCCGCGCCGCCGCCCGCTACCGCGAACTCTTCCAGGCCCGCGGCCTGGCGCTGGCCTCCATCGAACTCCCCTCCGACATCAACGACCTCTTCCGACACCACCCCGCCGCGGCCCTGGAGTTGGAGCTGCTGACGGAAAGGGCTTTGGAAGAGGTGGAAGGGAGGCGGTAGGCGGTCGCCACGTCAGCGGCGACCGCCTACCCTCTTTTTTCTACCGGCTACTGACTACTGACTACCGTCTACTTTATAATCCCCAACTTATGGCCGAGGAGACCGCAGGGGTGGGTACGAGGGCGGAGGGGCTGACGCTGGCGGCCAAGCTGCGCATGCTGCTTGAGATCACCAGGAAGATCAGCCGCTCGCTCGACCTCGAAGAGGTTCTGGCGCAGGTGATGGACACGCTCGACCAGCTTCTGCCTTACGACGCCGCCGGCATCTACATCATCCGCCGCGACCCGCACCTGAGCGAGGGCGGCACCTCCTCGCTCGTCTTCCACGCGGAGGCCGTGCGCGGCTACGACATCGAGGAGATGATGGAGCTGCGGCTCAAGCTGGGCGAGGGGCTCATCGGCTGGGTCGCGCAGACGGGCGAGGCGGTCGTCGTCTCGGACGTGGGGTCGGACGCGCGCTACTACAACGCGCGCAAGGAGACGCGCTCCGAGGTCGTCGCCCCCATCATCTCGAACGACTCGGTCATCGGCGTCTTCGACCTCGAATCCGACGCCCTCAACGCCTACACGGAGGACGACAAGCAGCTCCTCATGCTCCTCGCCTCGCAGGTCGCCATCATCGTCGAGAAGGCGATGCTGCACGAGCAGTTGGTCGAGAAGAAGCGGCTCGAAGCGCAGCTCGAAGTCGCGCGGCAGGTGCAGCTCGCGCTCCTGCCCGAGCGCGACCCGGAGGTGGACGGCTTCGACATCTCGGGGTACAACTTCTCGACCGAGGAGGTCTCGGGCGACTACTACGACTTCGTCAAGCCCTACGACGACCAGCTCGGGCTCGTCATCGCGGACGTGTCGGGGAAGGGCGTGCCGGCCTCGCTGCTGATGGCCTTCCTGCGCGCCTCCCTGCGCTCGGCCATCCACGTCGGCTACGCGCCGAACGTTGCGATGGCGAAGGTCAACTACCTCCTGTGGGAGGCCATCGAGCAGCACCAGTTCGTCACGGCCTTCTACGGCATGCTCGACGCGACGAACCGCACGCTGGCCTTCGTCAACGCCGGCCACAACCCGCTGCTCGTCCTCAACCCCGACGGCCCGCGCTTCATCGAGCGCGGCGGCCTCCCCCTGGGGCTGTTCAAGGACACGCGCTATTACGAGTACTACCTGCCCATCGACTCCGGCCAGGTACTCGTCCTCTACACCGACGGCGCGACCGAGGCGCAGAGCCCCGGGGGGGAGGAGTACGGCCGCGCGCGCCTCGTGGACGCCGTCCGCCGCAGCCGCGACCGGCGCGCGCGCGAGATGATCGACTACGTCTACAACGACATCTTCGAATGGACGGGCGGCCGCGGCTCCGGCGACGACGTGACCTTCGTCGTAATAAAGGCCCTGTGAGCGGTGAGCGGTGAGCAGTAAGCGGTAGCCGGCGGGTTAACAAGAAGTCTCAAATTCAAAGGGCAGCCAGAGCATAGTGCTCGGCTGCCTTTGTTTTTACCGCTCACCGCTCACCGCTCACTTCAGTGCGCCGTCGGCGATTCGTGCGCGTGGTCGCCGCCGGGGGCGACGGGCGCGCGGTAGTTGCCGAAGCGGAACTCGGCCTCGGGCCGGTCGAAGCTGTAGACGTCGAAGCCGTAGGCGTCGAAGTACGCGACGAGGTCGTCGGCCGAGCGCAGGAAGATCACGGGCTGGTAGCCGGCGTCGGCGCGGATTTCGAGCAGGCGCTCAAGTATCTCCAGCGGGGCAAAGATTCTCGCGGGGTCACGGTACGTCGCCATACTCTCTCGCGCCTCCTTTCCGGTTGGCGGGGCTCAACTTCCGAACGAGCACGCCCCGCGGCCGTCTGACATTCTGATGTACGCCGAAGCGGGCACGGTTGTTTGCAAGACGAGTGTCATTTCCGTTACGACTGTTTACGTAAGTTTCCCCTTCCGGCCGCGCGCGCCGGCGAAAGGCGCCGGGCGCCCGCAAAATTCTCACTTGCCAAGTCGTGCGCCGTTCTGTCATCTTAGACAAGGGAAGCGCCCCGCGGGTTCCGCCCCGACGGCCTCCACGCCTCCACCTTCATCCTCGTGCCCGAGCACCACTTTACGTTTCAAACCCCCGGAGCAGATTTTAGATGAGCACACCCCAAGCGCCCTTCGCCGCGCCGCCGACCCCCGCGGCCGCGCCGCCGCAGTTGAACTTCCTGAACGTCCTCCAGCGGATGCTGGCCGTCTCCGACAAGGTCAGCGACCTCATCTTCTCGCCGGGGCGGCCGCCGCAGGTCGAGCTGCTCGGCGAGTTGCAGCCGGTCGAGGTGCCCGGGCTCGAAAAGCTCCTGCCCACGCACACGGCCGCGCTCGCCAAGATCATCATCGGCAACCACCTGACGGCCGGCGAGAACCTTCAGAAGTTCGGCTCGGCCGACCTCTCGTTCAGCGCGCAGGGCTTCGCGCGCTTCCGCGTCAACATCTTCATGCAGCGCGGGACGCACGCCATCGTCATGCGCGTCATCCCCAACCGCCCGCCGCAGTGGAGCGACTACAACCTGCCGGTCGTCCTCAAGGAGATTTGCGGCCTCAAGAACGGCGTCGTGCTCGTGACCGGCCCCACGGGGTCGGGCAAGTCCACGACGCTGGCCGCCGTCATCGACCTCATCAACGAGACGAAGGCGTACCACATCGTCACCATCGAAGACCCGATAGAGTTCCTGCACCCGCACAAGCGCTCGACCATCCACCAGCGCGAGCTGCATTCGGACACGCCGAACTTCGCGCTCGCCCTGCGCGCGGCGCTGCGCCAGGCGCCGAAGGTCATCCTCGTCGGCGAGATGCGCGACCGCGAGACCATCGAGGTCGCGCTCGAAGCCGCGGAGACGGGCCACCTGGTGCTTTCGACTTTGCACACCATCGACGCCGCGAAGACGGTCGACCGCATCATCGGCGTCTTCCCCAAGAACGAGGAGAAGTCCATCCGGACGCGGCTGTCGCAGTCCTTCCGCTTCATCGTCTCGCAGCGCCTGATCCCGCGCGCCGACCGGCAGGGGCGCATCGCCGCCATCGAAATCCTCAAGTCCACGGCGCGCACGCGCGAGTACATGGAGTACGGCGAGCGCGAGGGCAAGTCGCTCGTGGACGCGATGGATCAGGGCGAGCTCGACGGCATGCAGACCTTCGACGGCGTGCTCGAACGCTACGTCCGCGAGGGCCTGGTGAGGAAGGATGACGCGATGTCCTACGCGACCAACCCGGGCAACTTCCTCCTGCGCCTCAGCGACATGGGCGCCGCCGGCCCGATGCCCCCGCCGAGCGGCGGCGGCGGCAACTCCATGCTCGACATGATCGAATGAGCCCCTCCGGGGAGGGCGTGAACCGTAAACCGGAAGCCGTGACGAGAGGAAGAACCTGTCTTCCCTCGTCACGGCTTCCGGTTTACGGTTCACGCCCTCCTTTTGCCTTCTCGCCGGGCGTGTGCAAAATGGCGGCAACCATGTGGGCGTGGGGCGGACATCAAACCTCCGTGGATAGGTCGAGACGCGGGCTGCGGACTTTGTGGGCGTCGCTGTTGCTGGCGGCGCTGCTCGGCGTGTCTGTAACTCTCCCGGCGCCCGCGGCGGGGCAGGAGGCGGACGAGGGCGGGGCGGGCTTCGTCAACCTCGCGCTGCCGGCGGGCGGCGAGGTCTTGGTCGAGAACAGGCGCGGCGGCGTGTGGGTCGAGGTCTGGGACGGCGAGCAGGTCGGGCTGGCGGCGTCGGTCGGGCCGGGCGCCGAGGCGCCGAAGGTCTCGAAGCCTTCGGCGCGCCGCGCGGGGCGCGGCAGGAAGGGCGCGCAGGGCTCCAGGCTCCCGGTCAACGTGGAGAATGGGAGTTCTTTAAAGATAACGGTCGCACGCGCGGCCGGGGCGGGCGCGCCGCGCGTGGACTTGAGGCTGCGCGTGCCTTCGACGGCGCGGCTCAAGGTCTACACGTCGGACGGCGAGGTGGAGGTGAACGGCTTGCCGGCCTCCCTGGTCGCGCAGACGCTCTCGGGAGAGCTGCGCGTGGCGCTCCCCGTCGCGTCCGGCGCGAGCGTCACCGCGCAGTCACTCAACGGCTCCGTCCACGTCGGCCGCGGCGTCGAGTCCCAGAGGTCGGAGGCGCGCGACCTGCGCGGGAAGTTCCGGATGGGCGCGGGCAGCCCCGGCGTCAACCTCTTCTCGGGGCGCGGGCGCATCAGCCTCGACACGCAGGCGCGCGGCGCGGCGGGTTTCGAGCCGGCGCGCGGCGGCAACGTTGGCGCGAGCGGCTCGGGTTCGAGCGGCGCGCGCGCCGCGACGCCGCGCGTGAGGGAGACGCAGGACAACGGCCCCGTGCGGACGGCGCGCCCGGCGCCCGTCGAGACGCCGCAGGAGGTCGAGGAGGACGAGGTCGTGCGCGTCGAGTCCGACCTCGTCACGCTCAACGTCTCGGTCGTCGAGCGCGCGAGCGGGCGCGGCCTACAGGGGCTCGCGGCCTCCGACTTCCGCGTCTACGAAGACCGCGTCGAGCAGACGGTCGAGCACTTCGAGGCGGCGGAGGCGCCCTTCGACCTCCTGCTCGTGCTCGACCTCTCCGGCTCGACGGCGCGCGTGACCGACACCATCCGCGCGGCCGCGCGCCGCTTCGTCGCCGTCACGCGCCCGCAAGATCGTGTCGGCGTCATCGCCTTCTCGGGCTCGGCCGCGGTCGTCTCGCCCCTGACGAGCGACCGCGCGCGCCTGAACGCCGCGCTCGACCGGATGGCGCCGCCGGGGGGCGACACGCGCCTGCACGACTCTCTGGGTTACGCGCTCGACTTCCTCGAACGCGGGGCCGACCCTGCGCGCCGCCGCGCGCTCATCCTGATGAGCGACGGGCTCGACTCGGCGCTGCCGAACGTGACGGGCGTCGGCTCGACGACCTCGTACGAAGACATACGCAGCCGCGTGCAGGAGTTCGACGGCGTCGTCTATTCGGTCTGGACGAACACGGAGTTCTACGAGGCGTTCAGCCCCGAGGACATCCAGCCCGAGACCTACGACCTCGCGCACGACCGCATGAAGGAGCTGTCCGACGCGGGCGGCGGCCTCTTCTACGAGGTGGAGAAACTCGAAGACCTCGCCGGGGCCTACGAGCGCGTCGTCGCAGACCTCGGCACCGTCTACAGCCTCTCCTACCGCCCCACCAACAAGCGGCGCGATGGCGCCTGGCGCGCCATCCACATCCGCCTCCCGCGCCGCCCCGACGCCGTCGCGCGCGGCCGCCGCGGCTACTTCGCGAAGTAAGGGCTGCGCCCGACCGGTCTTAAACTTAGAATCTGTTGCAACATCCGAGGCGTTTTCCGCGGCAGCGCGGGGGGCGGTTCGGGCGTCTAAGTCTCGGTATGCGTACGAGGGGAAGCCATCTTTTAATCTTTTTCGTGGTGCTGGCGGCGTTGGCGGCGGGGTTGACGGTGCTGTTGGCGAAGCGTTCGCGTTCGCGCGTCGTGTCGCCGGTGGCGGCGGCCACGCCGGACGCGCCCCCGCCGGCCCGGAGAACTCTGCCGCCGCTCCCTTCGCGGCCGCTCTCGCCGCGCCTGAGGTCTCTGCGCGAGCGCGCGGCGGAGTCCGCGTCGCGCGTGCGCGGTCTGGAATGGCGCGGCGAGGTGGGGATGACGGAGCTTTCGGGCTGGGAGTACGGCACGCGCACGAAGGAGATCGCAGACGTGCTCGGCACGGACGACCTGAAGGGCCTGAGCAGCCTGGCGGTCGCGGGCGGGATGCTGCCGGAGGGGACTGACCTCGCCTCGCTCGCCGTCAGCTTCACGGCGGCGACGGCGGGCGCCACCTACTCGCCGCTCGACAAGCAGGTGCTCCTCGTCGCCGAGCGCGGCGGGGTGCGCGACTCGGGCCTGCTCACGCACGAGTTCGTCCACGCCCTACAGGACCAGCACTTCGACCTGCTCCGGATGGTGCTCGCGCGCCCCTTCAGCTTCGACCGCGAGGAGGCCGCCTTCGCGCTCGTCGAGGGCGACGCCGTCAGCGTCGAGCGCAGGGTCACGCAGGGCGACGCCTGGGCGCGCAAGTCGGTCGAAGACCTCACGCGCGAGGAGGACGGGCGTTACGCTCAATACAGGAAGGGCATCGGCGCCTTCTTCCCGCCGCTGCTCACGGAGACCTTCATCTTCCGCTACCGCGACGGCCTGCACTTCGTGGAGACGCTCAAGCGCTCGCGCCCGGCCGTCAGCCTCGACGAAGTCTTCCGGCGCCCGCCGCAATCTTCGGAGCAGGTGCTCCACCCGGAGAAGTACCTTTCGGGCGAGGCGCCGCGCGAGGTCGAGTTGGACTTGGAAGGCTTCGCGGACGAGGGCTGGCGCCCGACGGCGGCGACGCCGCTCGGCGAGATAGGCGTGCGCGGGCTGTTGCTGGCCGGCGTCGGCGCGGACGAGGCGAGGCGCGCGGCGGCCGGTTGGGGCGGCGACCGCTCGTTCGTCTTCGAGCGCGAGGGGCGCGCGCCGCTCTTCGTCTGGCGGACGTTCTGGGACACGCCGCGCGACGCGCAGGAGTTCTTCCGCGCCTACAACCAGATGCTCCAGCGCCGCGCCGCGCCCGGCGCCGCCGCGCAGAACGAGTCCGAACGCGAGTGGCGCGAGGGCGCCTCTCTCACGCGCGTGCGGCTCGAAGGCGACGCCGTGACCATCGTCCGCGGCGCGGAGTCGGACGCGGCGGAGGCTTTGAAGCTGGCGTCTCAAAGCAGGTAAGAGGAGCAGGGATTGAGCGCCACGCCCCTGCCGGCGCACACACGGCCGTAAGGCCCTTGTCATGTGGGGCACGCGGGAGTATGCTCGCGGCGGACAAACAAAGCTCTCCCCTTCGAGTCACAGAGTCTTCCGAGGTAGTGCCCACATGAAACAGTTCAGGAAAGCTTCGATGCGAAGTCTCATGGCGCTGGCCTTCGTCTGCGCGGGCGCTTTGGGCGTTGCGCGGGCGGACGTGCGCGATTCGCGCGTCATCTCGGCGCGCGCGGGCGGGGTCAACCTCGTCTCGGGCGACGTGCGGGTGCGGCGCGCGGCCTCGGCCGACTGGCTCGCCCTCTCGACCGCCGACGAGCTGAAGGGCGGCGACACCGTCCGCACAGGCCCGACGGGGCGTGTGGAAATTCTGCTCAACCCGGGCTCCTACTTCCGCGCGGGCGGCGGCACGGAGTTCACGCTGGCCGGCGCAGACCTCGAAGACCTGCGCGTCGAGCTGGCGCGCGGCGCGGCCGTCGTCGAGGCGACCGGCTACGGCGACATGAATCTCTCAATTGAGGTGTCGATGCCCGGGGCGCGCGTCCGCGTCGTGCGCAGCGGCGTCTACCGCTTTAACGCGCCCGCGGGCGGGCCGGCGGAGGTGGCCGTCACGAAGGGACGGGCCGTCCTGGGAGAGACGTTGGTGAAGGGCGGCAAGGTCGCGCGGGTGTCGGGCGGCGGCAACGTCGAGGTCGCGAAGCTCGACAAGGAGGGGCGCGACGAGTTCGACCTGTGGAGCCGCGAGCGCGGCAAGGAACTGGCGAAGGCGAACGAGAAGCTCTCGCACCGCGCCGTGCGGTCTGCCTTCTCCACCGGTTTCGACAGCATGTCCGGCAGTTGGGGCAGCCCCAACGGCTTCTGGTTCTTCAACTCCGCCCTGCGTTGCTACACCTTCCTGCCCTACGGCTACGGCTGGCGCTCGCCCTACGGCTACGGCTACGGCACGGGCATCTGGCGGGCGCCGGAGCCGAGCGGGGGACGGTATCCGAATTACGAGCCGCGCACGGGCGGCGGCGGCGCGGCCTCCAACCCGGGCGGCGGGACGTGGGGCGGCGGCGGTTCGGGCGGCTCCGGCGGCGCAGGCTCCGGCGGTTCGGGCAACGGGGGCGGTGCCGGCTCGACGCCTATGACTCCGAGGCACATGGACCCGCCCGCGCGCATCGAGCCGAGGGAGAGCCCGAGACGCGAGAAACCCATCGACCCCCGCACACGTCCGGATCAGTAATCGCCCTCTCGAAGAACAGGTAATCGCCCCGACAGCGTCCGCGGCTGTCGGGGCGATTTCGTTTACTACAGCGGCGTGCGTTCGGGTGCGACCGTGGCAACCGGGTCAGTACCACCCGCGGTAGCGGGTGGTACTGACCGCTATTGCAGTCGCGCCCGTCTAAACGCCGCTATAGCTGTGTCTCCGTGTCTCCGTGTCTCCGTGTTGAAAGCTCACTTCATGCCCGTCCGCATCAAAACCGCTTTAGAGCGGCAGACCAACCTTCAATCCGGGGCGGCGCGGCCGAGGACTTTGAGGAGCCTGTCGGGGTAGTCGGTCATGATGCCGTCCACGCCCATCTCGACGAGGCGGCGCATGTCCCCTTCGGCGTTGACCGTCCAGGCGTGGACTCGGAGGTTGCGGCCGTGCGCGGCCTTGACGAAGTCGTGCGTCAGCACGCGCAGCCCGCCGGCATACTCGGGCACCTGAAGCGCCTGCATGGCCGGGCTGTAGGAGGCGGCGAGCCCCGCGCCGTGCAGTGTGAGGAAACTTGCGACCTCGCCCGTCGCCGCGGAGGTGGCGACCTCCGGGCACTCGCGCCGGAACTCGGCCAGCGTGCCCCCGCTGAACGAAGCGATCAAGACCTTGTCCGCCATGCCGTGCTCGCGGATGAGGCGGCACAGGGGCGCGGCGAGCGACGGGGCGGCCTGCTTCGGCTCGATGTTGAAACGCATCTGCGGGAGGGCTTCGAAGACTTCGCGCAGCGTGGGCACCGCGACGCCCGAGCCCCTGAGCGGGAAGCTCCGGCCGCCGTCGGGCGAGAAGCGGTAGGCGGCGTCGAGCCTCTTCAACTCCGCGAGCGTCAACGACCCGACCGCCCCTGCGCCGTCCGTCGTCCGCCCGACGCCCTCGTCGTGGAAGACGACCAGCTCGCCGTCGGCGGTCGCGCGCACGTCCGTCTCGATCACATCGACGCCCAGCGCGCGAGCGCGCTCGAAGGCGTACAGCGTGTTCTCGGGCCACAGCCCCGCGCCGCCGCGGTGGGCGATGGCGAGCGGCCGCCCCGCGTCACTTTGGAAATACTTATGCTCGGGCACGACCTCACCCCTCGTCCGCGACAGCAACAGGTAGAACGCGCAGCCCGCCAGAACGAGGGCGAGGGCCGGGGCCGCGAACCATTTCCATCTCCTCCTCATGCTCGAACGGTTCGCGGGGACTTTGCTCTGACCGGCGCGATTTCGTCGGCGACGACGAGCGCCGAGTGCGTGACGGGGGCGAGGCCGGCGCCGGGGAAGACCGTGTCTCCGACGAGGAGGAGGTTGGGGACTGCGGTCTTGTGCGTGAGCGCGTGCGGGCCGGCGAGCAGGTCGGGCGTGCGCGCGAGGCCGCCGACCATGCCGAGGCGTCGGCGCGTGCGTTCGTAGAAGGTGCGCGGCGTGGCCGTCTCGAAGACCTCCGCGCCGGAGCCGAGTTCGGGAAGCGCCGCGTGGAGTCTCGACCAGAGGGCTTCGAGTGCGCGCGCGTCCTGCTCCTCGTGCTCAGTCTCGTCGGCGTGGAACGAGAACCACTGCTCCGCGTCGGTGAAGGCCGTGACGTTGGCGGCGCGCTTTCCCGCGGGCGCGCGCGCGTCCCAGGCGGGCGCCGCGCCGAGC
The DNA here is from genome assembly GCA_036389235.1 of Pyrinomonadaceae bacterium. GTDB lineage: Bacteria > Acidobacteriota > Blastocatellia > Pyrinomonadales > Pyrinomonadaceae > QHXN01. The sequence goes on from DASVQJ010000344.1 coordinate 23,465, forward strand.
ATGAAGGGCGCGCCCTCGGCGTCGAACGTTTCTCCCTCCGGCCGGTCGTCTAGCACGAGGAGTTTGTCGGAAGGGAGGCGGCGCGCGGCCTCTTCGTCGAGACTTATAAAAATCTGGTACGCGCCCGGGCCGCGCAGACTTTTGAGTTGTGCGCGGACGTGTGCGGGCGTGCGCTCGGCGCCGACGAGCTTGCCGTAGGTGTCCCAGACGGTGAGGTTGCTGACGACGGCGCGGGCGGCGCCGACGGCCTCGCCGCTGAGGAGCGTGACGCCGTTCGTGCGGCCTTGCGAATCGAAGGCGAGACGGAGCGCCGTCGTGTCGAGACGGACAGTCCCGCCGCTCTTCCTGATCGACTCGACGAGCGCGTCGGCGAGTGACTGCGCGCCGCCGCGCAGCGCGTACATCGGCCGCAGCGGCGCGGCGAGCGCGACCGCGGCGTAAAGATATGAACATGAGTCCGACGTGGCTTGCGCGAACGTCTGGAGCTGCGCGTCTACGAAGCGCCGGAAGCGGGCGGAGGTGCCGGCGAGGTGCGCGGCCGTGGCGTCGGCGCGCGCGCCGAGGATGCGCGGGGCGAGCCGCGGCTCGGAGGCCGCGAGTCGCATGAGTTGTAGCTTAGACGCGGAGGCGAGCGCGGGCGTGTGGCGCGCGGCGCGGCGGAGCGCTTCGGCTACCTGTGAAGCATCGCGGTAGAAGCGGACGGCGGCGTCGGCGCATTCGGGGAAGGCCGCGCGCAGCGTCTCGTAGAACCCGGCTACGGCGCCCCCGACGCGTACGTCCGGGCCGCCGGGCAGGCGCACGGCGTAGGCGGGCGAGACCTCGCGCGCTTCGGGCGCCGCGGCGGGCAGCTCGGCGAAGACGCGCTCGTGGAGCCCGCCCGGCTCCCAGCAGGCGTAGAGCCCCGCGCCCGTCTCGAACTCGTGGCCGAGGTGCTCGAAGCTCGCGGCGCACCCGCCCGCGCGCGCGGCGCGCTCGACGAGGCAGACGCTCACGCCGCGCGCCGAGAGCAGCGCCGCGCAGGTGAGCCCGCCGATGCCGCCGCCGACGACTACGACCTCGAAACTCATCTCAAAAGGCGGCGCCGAACGCCCCCAGGAGCAGTTCGACGAGCAGCCCCGGCGCGGGCGTCGGGTTCGTCTCGACGTAGCTTTTGAGATACGGTTCGAGGACGATGAGCACGGACTGTATGCCGTTAAAGATCAGGTGGACGACGAAGCAGGGCAGGAGCCTGCCCGTGCGCGCGCGGATCATCGTGAGGACGAAGCTCAGGAGGAGGATGGTGGCGATGACGCCGTAGCTCGGCCAGTACTGCGGGACGTGTATCAGCGCGAAGAGCAGGAACACGACCGCGACGGCCCACACCGTCCCCACCAGCCGCCGGAGCGAGGAGTAGAGCAGGCCGCGGAAGATGAGTTCCTCGACGAGCGGCGCGGTGAAGGTCGCGGCGAAGGCCGTCGCGAGCGCCGCCGCGCGCGAGCTCTGGATGAGACGTTCGAGCGCGTTGTCGGTCGGCCCCGCGAGCTTGAGGATGCTCACCCCGGTCAGGTAGAGCAGGACGGCCAGCCAGACGCAGCGCCAGAAGGTGAACCCCTTGCCCCACTCCCACCCGAGCGTCTTCAGGAAGGGGTGGCGGCCGACCCTCGTCACCAGCAGCCACGCCAGCCCGAGCGTGAGCAGGTGCGCCGGGACGATGGAGACGATCTGCATGAAGATGGCGCCCGCGTCGTTGAGGGCGAACTCGGCGAGCGCGCCGAGCCTCACGCCGCGCCAGAGCGTGTAGGGGATGAGGAAGAAGACCTGCGTCACGACCATCAGCACGAAGCTCAGGATCAGAACCCCGAGCGCGCCGGGCAGCCCCCACGGCGGGTTGTCCGGGTCGTGCGCGGGCGGCCGCGGCTCCTCCAACGGAATCCCTTCGACGCTCGCGTCCGGGAATGTGATCGGCGGTGTGCTCACGATTCGAGTGTAAGAGATGCCGCTCGGGAGGGTCAAACATGGAGCAGTGACAGTAGACAGTAGACAGTAGTCAGTAGGCTCCGCTTGACTGGCGTTGACGTTGACGCGCGAACGGTTCGACTGACGAATGTTTTCTTACCGACTACTGACTACTGTCTACTGTCCACTTCCACGAAGTGGCTCGCCATCGCTTCACTCACCTGCCGCATGAGGGCGGGGAGGTCTGCTTCGGCGAGGCCGCGGGTGGGGATGGGCGGGTCGAGGTGCATCTCGACGGGGCCGGCGCGCAGCACCATCGAGCCGCGCGGCATGGCGCGGCGCGTCCCCACGATGGTGACGGGGACGAGGGGCAGGCCGGACTCCAGGGCGAGCCGGAAGCCGCCCTTCTTGAGCGGCTGGAGCGAGCCGTCGCGCGTGCGCGTGCCTTCGGGGAAGAGGAAGGCCGAGACGCCGCCGCCGAGGAGCCGCGCCGCGCGTTGCAGGCTCGCGATTGACTCGGCCGTCGAGCCGCGGTTGATCGGGATGTGTCCGGCGCGGCTGAGGTGCCAGCCGAGGAAGGGGATGTGGAAGACCTCGCGCTTGGCCGCGATGCGGAGCTGCGCCGGCAGGTAGCCGAGCATGACGGGGATGTCCATCCAGCTCTGGTGCGTCGAGAGGAAGACGTAAGACTCGCCCGCGCGCAGGTGCTCGGCGCCGCGGACGCGCACGTCGAGCAGCGCCGTCCGCGCGATCATCCTGCTCCAGGTGCTCGCGCACCAGTGCTGCATCCGCCCGCGCCGGTCGAACGGCGAGCAGGCCAGCGACAGCGTCGCCATCAAGACCGTGTAGAGCGCGACCAGCGGCCACGCCAGCGCCGTGTGAGCGTAGTTCAGGAAGGTCGGCGCGCGCGGCGGCGGGGTGCGCGGCGGCGGAGTGTCTGTAATTTGAAATTTCAAATTTGAGATTTGAAATTAAACCCCGCGTCTCTGTGTTCCGAACGTCTCACCCCTTAAGGCCCAAACGCCGCGCGGCGAGGAGGAGGCCGATGATGGTCTTGGCGTCGTCGATCTCGTTGGAGGCGACCATCTGAAGGGCGCGCGGGAGGGGCATCCGGACGACCTCGATGATCTCGTCCTCCTCGTGCCGGCGCTCGGTCTCGCTCAGCTCCGTGGCGAGGAAGACCCACAGCCGCTCGGCGCAGAAGCCGGGCGTGGTGTAGAACTCCGAGAGCTGTTCCAGACGCCCCGCGACTATCCCCAACTCCTCTTCCAACTCGCGCGCGGCCGTCTCGGCGGGCCGCTCGCCCGGGTCGAGCTTGCCCGCGGGCAGCTCCAGCACGTACCTCCGCGCCGGGTGCCTGTACTGGCTCACGAACGCGACGCTGCCGTCCTCGAAGAAGGGCACGACCGCGGCCCCGCCCGGGTGCCTGACGACCTCGCGCAGGTACGTCTGCTCGCCCTCGCGCACCGTGTCGCGGACGACGCTGATGAGCCTGCCGCCGAAGACCTCCTCGCTCGACAGAACCTCGGGCTGCTCTTTGTCCATAATCGAGTAGACAGTAGTCAGTAGTCAGTAGTCAGCAGACATACATTCGTCAGTCGAAGCTTTCGCCTCTCATCCTCAACCTCAGCGGAGCAGAGACTACTGACTACTGTCTACTGTCTACTCTCAATCAATACTCCGACATCTTCGGCCGCACCTTGTCGTCTTTGGTCGCGGGGCGCGACTCGTTGAAGCGGACGCCGATGACTTCGGAGCTGACGAAGAAGTGCCGGCGGCCCGTGGCGTCGCGGCCTTCGGCGCGGACGGGGTCGGCGTTGACGCTGTAGGCGGCCGGCTGCGCGTCGGTCTTGGGCTGCACGCGCACGGTGAAGACGTAGCCGCTCGCGACGGGCGGGTCGCCGCTCACCTGGGCCTGGAAGATGCCCGAGTCGATGAGCTGTCGGAAAGTGCCGTACTGGCCGTTGGCCTCGAAGTAGAGCTGTTGGGCGGCCTGTATGTTTTCGAGGTTGGTGAGCGCGGACGACTCGTTGGCCGCGATGACGCGCCGCTGGACGGTGTCGTCCCACATCCGCAGCGCGAGCCAGCCCAGCGGGGCGAGGACGAGCAGGCCGACGCCCGCGACGATGAGCGCGGTGCGCCACAGGCGTTTCGATTCGGAGACTTCGGCCATCGGTTCAGGACTCTCCGGCGTTGGATTCGAGCTGGGCCTTCACCTCGCCGACGAGGTAGAGCGAGCCGGTCACGCAGACCGTGCCGCCGGGCGGCGTGTGCGTCCGCGCGACGGCCATCGCGTCGAGGCTCGAAGGCGCGAGCGCGATTGTACTCGAAGAGGGCGGGACGGGCACGGCGCGGAGCAGTTGCTCGACCGTGGCGGCGCGCGGGTTCCGCGGCGAGGTCAGGACGAGGTGTCGCGCGGCGGGGAAGAGGACGCGCCCGATCTCTTCCAGCCCCTTGTCGCGCATCGCGCCGAAGACCATCGTCACCCCTTCGGGCGCGAACTCGTCGAGGTACGCGCGCAGAGCGCGCGCGCCCGCCGCGTTGTGCGCGCCGTCGTAGAGGAGGCGGGGCCGCCGCCTTTCGTCGAGTTCGAGACGGCCGGCGTGCTCCGCCGTTTCGAGCCCTTCGATGATGTGCTCGCGCGAGATGGCGAAGCCCTCCTCGGCCAGCAGCTCGGCGAGCGCGACGGCGACGGCCGCGTTCGTCAACTGGTGCCGGCCGCGCAGCGCGAGCCGCACGCCCGCGTACTCCGCGCGCGCCGTGCGCAGGCGGACGCGGAGGCGCCCGTCCGCGCCGGCCCCCTCGACTTCGACTTCGTCGGTCGCGAAGCGCGGCCCGACGCCGGACTCGCGGCAGCGGCGCAGGATGACTTCCCCGGCTTCGGGCTCCTGCGGCGCGACGACGGCGCGCGTGCCGGGGCGGATGATGGCGGCCTTCTCGCCGGCGATCTCCGCGAGCGTGTCCCCGAGGTACTCCTGGTGGTCGAGCGCGACCGGCGTGACGGCGACCCAGCGCGCGCCCGCCGCCGTCGTCGCGTCGAGCCTCCCGCCGAGCCCCGTCTCCAGAATCGCCAACTCGACACGCTCGTCCGCGAACGCCGACAGGGCGACCCCCGTCACCTGCTCGAAGAAGGTCGGGAGCGCCCCCGACTCGCGCCCGACGGCTTCGGCCGCCTCGCGCACGCGCGTCGCGTGGCGCGCGAACTCGTCTTGTGAGATTTCGCTGCCGCCCACGCGCACGCGCTCGGTGACGGAGACGAGGTGCGGCGAGGTGTAGAGCCCCGCGCGCAGGCCGGCCGCGCGCGCGATGCCGGCGAGCATCGCCGCGGTCGAGCCCTTGCCGTTCGTGCCGGCGATCTGGACGGAGGGGAAGTCGGCCTGCGGGTCGCCGAGCCGCCGGAGCAGGCGCGTGACGTTCTCAAGCCCGAGCTTGATGGCGACGGTTTCGTGGCCGAGGCCGAAGAGGTAACCGACAGACTCTTTGAAGTTCACGGACGAAGTCTATAGCAGTTTTATGGCGGGCTAAACTTCGGTCTTGACTTCCGGCCGTTCGGCCGGCGGCGCGTCGGGGGCGCCGTCGCCGTTCTGGCCGGCGTTGAGGTCGGCCCTGAAGGGTTGGAGGCGGCCCTCGGGGTTGTAGGTGAAGTCGAGCGCGCGGACGATCCAGTCGCGCATCTCGCGGCGGTCGACGACGGCGTCGAGCATGCCGTGTTCGACGAGGAACTCGGCGGTCTGGAAGTTCTCGGGGAGCTTCTGCCGGATGGTCTGCTCTATGACGCGGGGGCCTGCGAAGCCGATGAGCGCCTTCGGCTCGGCGATGTTGAGGTCGCCGAGCATGGCGAAGCTGGCGGTCACCCCGCCCGTCGTCGGGTCGGTCATCACGGAGACGTAAGGGAGCCGTGCCTCCGCGAGCAGCGCGAGCGCGGCCGAGATTTTCGCCATCTGCATGAGGCTGTACGTCCCCTCCTGCATGCGCGCGCCGCCCGACTGGCTGATGATGACGACGGCCGAGTTCTCCTCGACGGCGCGCTCGACGAGCCGCGTGATCTTCTCGCCCACGGCGCAGCCCATCGAGCCGCCGAGGAACTGGAAGTCCATCGCGGCGACGAGCGTCGGGTGGCCGCCAACGCGCCCGCGCGCGTTGATGACGGCCTCGGGGAGTCCCGTCTTCCGCCGCGCGTGCTCAAGGCGCTCGCGGTAGGGCTTGGTGTCCACGAAGTCTAAGGGGTCGGTGGAGATGACTTCGGCGTCCAGCTCCTCGTACTTGCCCTCGTCGTAGAGGAGCGCGAGGCGCTGGCGCGCGCCGATGCGGAAGTGGTGGCCGCAGTGCGTGCAGACGTAGGCCGACTCTTCGAGCTCGCGGGTGTAGAGCGCGGCGTCGCAGCCGGGGCACTTCTCGAAGACGCCTTCGGTCTTGACCCTGCGCTGCTCGGCCGGGACGGACTCGATCCGCTGGTTCTTTTTACGAAACCAAGACATGCCTTCAAGCCTGGGCCTTCGGGTTCCTTCGGCGCGGTGCTCGTTCGGGGCTTTCGGGCACGAAGGTTAACACAGGGGAATTTGAAATTTGAAATTTCAAATTTGAAATTCTTTAAGTCCGCGCGTCGCGCTCGGGCTTGCGCGCCCCGGGCGCGGGGACGATCTCCTGCTGCTGCGGGAGCGCGAGCGGCCCCGTGCCGTTCTCGCCGCGGTGCTCGACGGCGTAGACGAGCTGGCCGACGACCTCGCGCTCGGCCTCGTCCCAGGTGCCCGTGAAGGTGCAGCCGGCCGCGTTGCGGTGGCCGCCGCCGCGGAAGCGCTCGGCGATGCGCGCGACGTTCACGTCGCACTTCGAGCGCAGGGAGACGCGGTAGACGCCCGGCGCCGTCTCCTTGAAGAAGGCGCACGCCTCCACGTCGCCGCAGCTCATCGGGTAGTTGACGAAGCCGTCGGCGTCCTCGTCCGACGCGCCCGCGCGCTCCTGCATCTCCAAAGTCTGCACGAGCCACGCGACGCGCCCCGACGCGTCGCGCCGGACGGTCGAGAGCACCTCGCTCATCAGCTCGATCTTGCTCCAGGGGTAGTTGGCGAAGACGGCCTGCGAGACCTTCGCCGGCTTGACGCCCGCGCGCACGAGCTCCGACGCGACCTTGAAGGTGCGCTCCGAGGTGTTCGAGTAGTGGAAGCTGCCGGTGTCGGTGATGAGGGCGGTGTAGACGCACTCGGCGATCTCTTTGGTCACGCGCACGCCGAGCGCCTTGCAGAGGTTGTAGACCATCTCGCCGACGGCCGAGGCCGTCGAGTCGATCCAGTTAATGTCGCCGAAGAGCGCGGTCGTCGAGTGGTGGTCGATGTTGACGACGAACTGCCTCTCCAGATCGGCCAGGCCCGGGCGCGTGATGTCGGAGCACTCGATGACGAAGACCGCGTCGTACGGCCTGTCCACGCGCGGCGTGACCCGCACCGACTCCGACCCGGGGAGCTTCAGGTAGGCGTGCGGGACGGGGTCGCGCATGACGACCTCGACCTCCTTGTCGAGGGCGCGCAGCAGCCAGTAGAGTCCGAGCGACGAGCCGAGGCTGTCGCCGTCGGGGCGGATGTGCGACGTGATCGCGAAGCGGCGCTTCGACTCGATCAGTTCAACCACTTGACTGAGCATGTCAATACAAGGGTGAAGGGTGACGGGCGTCGGGCGTCGGGTAAGAACTTGCTCCCACCCGACACCCGACGCCCGTCACCCTTCACCCTCCTTACTCCTCTCTTCTTCGCCGGCCCCTTCGTCTACTGGGGAGGGGGAGGGCTCGGCCTGGCTTTCCGTCTTGATCTCGGAGAGCAGCGCCTCGACGCGCGCGGCGGCCTCCTCGACCGTGTCGCGGACGAAGTGCAGCTCGGGCGTGTACTTGAGGTTCAGGGCGACGCCGAGCTGGCGGCGCACGTAGGGCGCGGCCTTCTGGAGCGCCTTCATGGCGTCGGCCTTCTCGGCCTCCGTGCCCTCGGCCGTGACATAGACGCTCGCGTCCCGGAGGTTCTCCGTCACGCGCACGTCCGTCACCGTCACCGTCTCGACGCGCGGGTCTTCCAGCTCGAAGCCGACGATCTGGCTGACCTCCTCGCGAATCACTTCCGCTAGCTGCTCTGGCCTTCTCATAAGTGAGCAGTAAGCGGTGAGCAGTGAGCGGTAAAAGCAGAAAACTGCTTACCGCTCACTGCTCACTGCTCACAGTTCTGTCGCCGCGATCTGCTCGATGACGTAGCACTCGATCTGGTCGCCGTCCTTGATGTCGTTGAAGTTCTCAAGGCCGATGCCGCACTCGTAGCCCTCGCGCACCTCGGAGACGTCGTCCTTGAGGCGGCGCAGGGAGCCGATGCCGCCCTCCCAGGCGACGACGCCGTCGCGGATGAGGCGGGCGCGCGTGTTGCGGCGGATGACCCCGTCGATGACGCGGCAGCCCGCGATGACGCCGGCCTTCGGGACGCGGAAGGTCTGGAGGACGAGGGCCTTGCCCAGAATCTTCTCGGTCTCGATCTTGTCGAGCATGCCGATCATGGCCGCGCGGATCTCCTCCTCGACCTTGTAGATGATCGAGTGGAGGCGGATGTCCACGTGCTCCTGCCGGGCGAGTTCCGCGGCGCGGACTTCGGGGCGGACGTTGAAGCCGATGATGACGACCGCGCGCCCCGCGGCCTCGGTCTGCGAAGCCGCCGCGAGCAGCACGTCCGACTCGGTGATGGCGCCGACGCCGGAGCGGACGACCCTCACCTTGACCGTGTCGGTCGAGAGCTTGGTGAGCGTGCTCTTCAGCACCTCGACCGAGCCCTGCACGTCGGCCTTGACGACGGTCAGGAGTTCCTTGACCTGGGCCTCGCCGAGCGCCTCGATGCCGCGCTTGGTGGTCTGCGCGAGCGTCTGCTGGCGCGCGACCATCTGGCGGTGGTGCGAAATCTGCTGCGCCTTGATGATGTCGGCGACGACCTGGAAGGTCTCGCCCGCCTGCGGCACGCCCTGGAGGCCGAGCACCTCGACGGGCGTGGCCGGGCCGGCCTCGTCGATGTGGTTGCCGCGGTCGTCGTACATCGCGCGCACCTTGCCGAAGATTTGACCGACGATGAACGGCTCGCCGACTCTCAGCGTGCCCTGCTGGACGAGCACCGTGGCGACGGCGCCGCGGCCGCGGTCGAGCTTGGCTTCGAGGACGACGCCGGAGGCCAGGCGCGTCGGGCTCGCCTTCAGGTTCAGGATGTCGGCCGTGAGCAGGATGGTCTCAAGGAGCGTCCCGATGTTCTCCTGCTTCTTGGCGGAGACGGGCACCATCTCGATGTCGCCGCCCCACTCGACGGGCTGGAGGCCCTGCATGGCGAGTTCCTGGCGCACGCGGTCGGGGTTGGCGTCGGGCTTGTCGATCTTGTTGATGGCGACGACGATGGGCACGTGCGCGGCGCGCGCGTGCTCGATGGCCTCGATGGTCTGCGGCATGACGCCGTCGTCGGCCGCGACGACGAGCACGACCACGTCGGTCGCCTTCGCGCCGCGGGCGCGCATCATGGTGAACGCCTCGTGGCCGGGCGTGTCGAGGAAGACGACGCGGCGGAGGTCTTCGGGGTTGTCGGCGCTCGGCACCTGGACGCTGTAGGCGCCGATGTGCTGCGTGATGCCGCCGGCCTCGCCCGCGGCGACGTTGGCGGCGCGGATGCCGTCGAGGAGCGAGGTCTTGCCGTGGTCGACGTGGCCCATGACGGTGACGACCGGCGCGCGCGGCTCCTCCGTGTCGTCGGCGTCGGACTCGATCAACTGCTCCAACTCCTCGTCGGCGACCATCTCCTCGAAGCCGAGGAACTGCACGTCGAAGCCGAAGCGGCGGCCCAGCTCTTTCGCCATCTCGTTGTCGAGGGGCTGGTTGAGCGTGGCGAAGACGCCGCGCTGCAAGAGCAGGGCCTGGATGTCCTTCGGGCGGATGCCGGTCTTCTCGGCGAACTCCTTGACGGTCGCGCCCTCGACGAGCCGCACCTGCTTGAGGTCGGCCGAGGCCGCGCCCGCCGCCGGGTTGAGCGACTGCGCGATGCGGTCTTCGAGCCGCAGCGCCTTCGGCACGACGAAGTCGCGCTCGAAGCCGCGCCCGCGCCCGCGGTCGCCGGGGCCGGGACGGCCGCCCGGGCCGGGGCGCCCGCCGCGGCCGCTGCGTCCGCCGGGGCGGCGCGCGTCGGCGGGCGGGATGTAGGTGGTCTGCGGCGTGGCGGTCTCGCCGGGCGTGCCGTGGAGCGAGGCGTCGGCCTCGTGCCCGCGGCCCGCGCGCGCGCCCCGTGCGGCCGGGCCTGCGCCGCGCGCGTCCCGCCCGTCGCGTCCGCGCGCGGGCGCGGCCGGCGCGGGCGGGGCGACGGGGGCGTGTATGCGCTGGCCGGGCTGCACGCCGGCCTTGAGGGCGGCGTCGGTCAGGCGCAGGGTTCTGATCTGTCTGCCGGGGGCGGGCGCTGCCGCCGCCGGCTGTTGGGTTTGAGGTGCTTCTGTCAATTCGGGCTCCGCCGCCGGGGCGGCTTCTTCGGTCGGGCTGTAGGTTACGTCTTCGACGCGCGGCTCTTCGGCCGCGGGCGTCGGCTCGGGTTCGGGCGCGTACGCGGCGGGCGCGTCGCCGTCCTCCTCGGGCGCCACGGCGGGCGCCGACGCGCCCTGCGCGGCTGCGGGGTGCTCGGCGCGCGCGGCGGGCGGGCGCGGGCGCAGGATGCGCGGGGTGAGCGGGCGCGCGGCGCCGCCGCCCGCGCCGTCGGGCGCGGGGGCGTGCTCGGCCTGCGGCTCGGCGGGCGCGGCCTCGTGCGGCTCCTCGGCGTAGACCTCGGGCACGGGCGCGTCCGAAGGCTCGGGCGCGTGCGCGTCGTCGTCCGCGTGCTTCGCCTTCTTGACGACGCGGATGGCGCGGTGGACGGCCGGCTCTTTCTTGGGGAAGTACTTGTTGCGGATCTTCTCGGCCAGCTCTTTCGAGATGGTGTTGGAAGGCACCGAGACGTCAACGCCCTCGCGGCGCACCTCTTCGATGAGGCGCTTCGACTCCATCTTCAGCTCTTTGGCGAGGTCGTAAATCCTGATTTTTGAAGTGTGGGCTGCTGACATGCACTCCTTCTTCGACGCTTCTGGTAAAACGGCGCCGCGCGCTTCACGGGGTTAAGTGTCAAGACGCCTCTTGAACCTCCCCTCGCTTCGGAAGCGCGCCGCGCGTCGCGGCCGGAGAAGGGTCTTAAGGCGGGCAGCAGTCGCGCGCCCCCGGACGTGGGAGGCGCGCGGCCGCTTCACTGCGGTTACTCGACGGCAGGGGCATCTTCGGCCTCGTCGTCGGAAACGTTTCCAACCGGGGCGGGCTCGCCCTCGGAAGGGGCGGCCGGCTCCGAAGAGTTCTGCACCTCGGGCGCGGAGGCTTCCGTGGCGAAGTCGCCGCGCGACGAGACGGGCGAGTCCTCGTACTCCTCGTCGGACATCTGCACCGTGGCGCCGGGGACGCCCTGGCCCTCGGCGTCGAGCGTCGAGGGGCGCTCCTCCTCGGCGTAAGAGCCGGAGTTCTGGATGACCGCGGCCTCGGTCGAGAAGATGTCGGGCGCGGGCGTGATGGTGTCCGGGCGCAGGTCGCGGCCGGCGCCCTGGAGTATCAACTCGTCGGCGGACATCTGCTCGACCTCGGTCATGGCGACCGGCTCGGCCGAGTCGTGCGCGAGGATGTTGGCGTCCGAGAGGTCTTCGGCGAGGAACGGCGGGCGCGTGCGCGCCGCCTCGTCATAACCCTCGGCGATAGAAGCCTCCGAAGGCTCGACCTCGCGGTCGTCGGCGTCCGGGTCGGCCTCGACCGACGCCGCGTGCTGCTCGACCGTCCGGCCCTCTTCGCTCGCTTCCGCCGTCTCGCCCTCCGGCACGTCCGCGGACTCGCCTTCGGCGGAAGCCCCGACGGTCTCGGGAGACTCCTCGCCGCCCTCGCCTTCGGCCCCGCCCTCTTCGCCCTCCGCCTCGGCGGTCGCGCGTGCGCTCTCGACGACGGCCGCCGCGGCGCTGATGAGCGCCTCGGCCTGGTCGATACTCACGTCGAGGAACTCTGCGATGTCGTCCACGGTGGCGTTGGCGAGCGCTTCGATGTCGCCCACGCCGTGGTCTGCGAGCGTCGAGACCATCGACGGGTTCATGCCCTGCAAGCGTTCGAGCGGCACCGACTCGCCGGAGGCGATCATCGCGCCCATCTGCGCGGCGACCTCGCGCTTGAGTTCTTCCTCGCTGCGGATGTCGATGTTCCAGCCGACGAGCTTGGTGGCGAGCCGGACGTTCTGCCCGCGCTTGCCGATGGCCAGACTCAGTTGGTCCTCGTTGACGATGACCTCCATCTGGCGGTGCTCGATGTCCGTGATGCGAACCTGGTTGACCTTCGCGGGCGACAGGGCGTTGGCGGCGAAGACGGAGGGCTCGTCCGACCACTCGATGATGTCGATCTTCTCGCCGCGCAGCTCGCGGATGATGGCCTGCACGCGCGAGCCCTTCATGCCGACGCAGGCGCCCACGGGGTCTACGTCGCGCTCGGTCGAGGCGACGGCGATCTTGGCGCGCTCGCCCGGCTCGCGCACGGCGCTCTTGATGACGACCGTGCCGTCGTAAATCTCTGGCACCTCCATCTCGAAGAGGCGCTTGAGGAGTTCGGGGCTGGTGCGCGAGACGACGACCTGCGGGCCTTTGGACTCCTTCGACACGTCGTCGATGACTACGCGGACGCGCTCGCCCTGGTTCCACTGCTCGCCGCGCGACTGCTGGTTGCGCGGCAGGACGGACTCGACCGTCCCCAGATCGACGATGATGTCGCCGCGCTCGAAGCGCTTGACGTAGCCGTTGACGAGGTCGCCGACCTTGTCGATGTACTGCTCGTAGATGTTGGCGCGCTCGGCGTCGCGGACTTTCTGGAAGAGAATCTGCTTGGCGGTCTGGGCGGCGATGCGCCCCATGTCCTCGACGGGGAGGGGGAGTTGCAGCTCGTCGCCGACCTCGACCTCGTCCCCGGCCAGCTCCTTCGCCTCGTCGAGCGAGAGCTCGCGCCCCGGGTTCTCGACCGTCTCGACGACGACCTTAGAGGCGAAGATTTCCAAGCCCGACTCCGGCGCCCACTCGACCTGAATCTCCTCGCCCGACTTGAACTGCTTGCGGGCGGCGGCGCGCACGGCCTCCTTGACCGCCTCGATGACGACCTCGCGGTCTATGCCCTTCTCCTTGCAGACGGCGTCGATGCTTTGCCCGATGGATGCGCTCATAAGTTTCAGGTGTCGGAGTTTGGATGCCGCAGGCCGTCGAAAGACTTGCTCCTCCCCGGCCTCTAGTCCCTAGCCCCCGCTTTCTTCTGCCGCTCGCGCTCTTCCGCGAGCCGGAACTCCTCTTCAACGTCTATCTCCAGGTTCGCCTTCGCCACCTCGGAGAGGGGGACGCGGACGCGCCCCGTGGTCTTGTCTTCGAACAGAATCTCGTCGCCCTCGACCCCCTCGATGCGGCCGCGGAAGTTGCGCTGGCCGTTGACGGGGTTTCGCGCCTTCAACTTCGCCAGACGCCCCGCGAAGCGCTCGAAGTCTTCGCGGCTGTAGAGCCCGCGCTCCAGCCCCGGCGAGGAGACTTCGAGGGTGTACGCGGCGGGGCTGAAGTCCTCCACGTCGAGCACGGTGCCGACGTGCGTGCTCACCTCCGAGCAGTCCCCGTGGGTGACGCCGCCCGGCTTGTCGATGAAGACGCGGACGACCGGGGCGCGCGCGCCGCCGGCGAATTCGACGTGGACGAGTTCGAGGCCGCGCTCTTCGGCCGCCCGGCGCGCGATCTCGCGCACGCGCGCTTCGATGGAAGTCTCCCCGTCCAAAGCCCCCCGGCAACCCCCTCTCAAAAACCCTCGGAGCAAAAGAAAAAGTGGGCGCGAACCCACTGGACGACGCCACCGCGCTCCGAGCAAGGGGCGGATTATACGGGAAACGGCCCGCGCGGGCAACCCGGGAGGACAGCAGGCAGATGGCCGTAGGCGGCAGGCAGTTTGCGGGTGGCGAAATTGTATGATTGAGCCGCTTCAGGCCGCCGGGCCGGGACAATAACACTCTCAAGCTTAAGGCCCCGAACCGCCTGCCGCCATCTGCCTACTGAAGTTTGGACTTGACGATTTCGCTCACCGTCCGGCCGTCGGCCGCGCCGCCGAGCCGGCCTTGCACGGCCTTCATCACCGCGCCCATCTCCTTCATTGAGGAGGCGCCCGTCTCGGCTATGACCTCCGCGACGACCCGCTCGACCTCCTCGCGCGAGGCGGCGCGCGGCAGGTACTCTTCGATGACGGCGATCTCGGCCCGCTCCTTCTCGGCCAGCTCCGCCCGCCCCGCCTTCTCGTACTGCTCGACCGAGTCCCGCCGCTGCTTCACGAGGGACTGAAGCGCCTTCGTCAACTCATCCTCCGTCAACTCGCCGCCCTTCTCGATCTCCCTGTTCTGCACCGCCGCCTTCACCATCCGCAGCGTCGAAAGCTTCGCCGCCTCCTTGGACTTCATCGCCGCCGTCATGTCGCTCGTGATTCGTTGTTTTAGACTCATAAGCTCTTCAAATTAACCTTTCAGACATCTATGAGATGAGATTAGCACGGACGGCCTCGGAGTTAATAAATCTGCCGCGGCCAGCCGCCTTGGGCTAGAATACTCAGCCGTCACATCAGGGCGCGGCGAGCCGACCCGTCGTGCCTTCCGACGCTGTTCTGACTCTCACGACACACAGGGGCCAAAGTACATGCCTGCTCACTTCATCAGCTACTCGTCGACAGACGCCGCGGAGTTCGCCCTGCGTCTACGCGATGAGCTGGAGGCGGGGCCGCCGTCGATCCCCGTCTGGCACGACAGACGCGACATACGGCCGGGGCAGGACTGGGATAAGGAGATCGACGAGGCACTGAAGACCTGCCTGAGCCTCATCTTCGTCATGACGCGAGACAGCGTCGAGGACGGGTCGGTCTGCAAGCGCGAGTGGACGCGTGCGCTCAGTTACAAGAAGCCGATCATCCCCATCAAGCTGCACGCCGACGCCGCGATGCCCTTCCGCCTCGAACCGCGCCACTACATCGACTTCACGCGCGTGCTCGACTCGGCCGAGCAGTTCAACGCGGCGGTGGCGCGTCTGCGCAAACACCTCGGATGGCTCGCCTCCCCAGCCGGGGCGCTCCAGGCGCTGAGGGACCGCTTCGCCGACGCGCAGCGCGAACTGCGCCGCGCGCAAGACCCCTCACAACAGGCGCGCATACGCGACGAGATAGACCAACTCAAGAAGGAGATCACGAAACAGGAGGAGGTCATCCGCGACCCTTCGGGCGCCGCGTCGCGCCACGTCGAAAGCGCCACGCGCGACCCAGAGCGCGAGGCGCGGCCGGGGCGCCCCGCCGCCGGCGCCCGGCCCTGCGAGCCCTACGAACCACCTCCCGACGCGGCCCACTCCAAAGAGCAACAGCCCGGGGCGGGGAGGGTGATCCCGAAAAGATCGCAGCCTGCCGCGCCCGCGGCCGGAGGCTGGAAGGCGTGGGAGTGGAAGTTCGTGATCACGCAATTCCTGCTCCTGTTCATTCTTCTGAGCCCGATATTTGTATTCACGGCGAAAGTGTTGCAGAGAAGGATCGACCTGGTGCGAGTGGAGACAGACAGCCCCCGTACGGCGTTCTACATCGGCAGAACCGAAGTGACGCAGGCGGAGTGGGAGTCACTGATGGGTGCGGATGCCAACCCGTCCAGGAATAGGGGGAGTAACCTCCCGGTGGAGAACGTCTCCTGGGAGGACGCGCGTAAGTTCATCGTCAAGTTAAATCAGATGAACGACGACCTCTACTACTTCCTGCCTACCGAGGCGCAATGGGAATACGCGTGCCGGGCAGGGGGGAAGGACGCGGACGACGCGGCCACCCTGTCAGCGAGGGCCTGGTACAGGGATACACCCGGGACGAAGCAGACGCACCCGCCCAAGGGGAAGGACGGGAACGCATACCGCCTCCACGACATGCAGGGGAACGTCTGGGAGTGGTGTGCCGATGGGTACTACGAGAACCGTGGCGGGCCGCCGGAGGGGGAGGTCACGGGGGAGGGCGACGACCACGACACGCAGCGCGTTCTGCGCGGCGGAGCCTTCGATAGCAGCGCCGAGGAATGCCGCTGCTCCTTCCGCAGAGGGGAGAATGCCTACGCACACATTCCTAACATAGGCTTCCGCGTGGCGGCGCGGACGGACTTCTGGCGGGTAATGCAGCCCGGCGTCGGCAGGTGAGAAGAGGGCGCGGCCCGTGCAAAGGCGCAGGGGAAGCGGCGCGCGAGGAGTGGTGAACGGCTCTCACCCCTCGCGCGCCGCTTCCTCCCTTTAGCTGCCCGCGCGCTTCTTCTCAACGGCGGCGCGGAGGTCTTCGAGGGTGGTGGAGGGGCCGTGGACGGCGGCGATGCGCTGGACGTCGAGGCCGGATTTCGTGACCCAGTCGAAGAAGTGGAGGGTCGAGTCGTTGACGGTCGAGGGCATGTACTTGCCGCTCAGGGGGAGGTTGACGAGGTCGCCCTGGAAGATGAGTTTCTCCTTCGGCAGGTAGGCGACGAGCATCTCCTGGGCGTGGGGGCTGGGGCCGATGTCGATGATTTCGAGGGTCTGCTTGCCGTCGGTGAAGACGCGCTTGCCGCCCCGTACGAACTCGAAGAGGGGCTTGCGGGGGGCGCGCGTCTGGTCGTCGGGGAACATGGTGAAGTTCGAGGCCGCCATGCGCTCGAAGTACTTCTGGTTGGCGGGCGTCGTGACCACCGTCACGTCGTTGGCGATGTAGCTGCGCAGGCCGCCGGAGTGGTCGTCGTGGTGGTGCGTGACGACGACGTACTTGACGGGCTTGCCGGGGAACATCTCGCGCGCCTTGTTGAGGGTCGGCTTCGGGCCGCGCCCGCCGTTGTAGGGCTCGACGACGACGACGTAGGTGTCGAACTCGACGACGAGCGAGTTGGCGCCGCTCTCGAAGAGGTAGACGCCCTCGCCGAGCTTCGTCTCCTTCGACGGGACGGGGGCGGGGGTGGGCAACTCCTCGAAGCCCTCGGGGCGCGCGAAGGCCGCGTCGGCGGGCTTCGTGTTGAAGCGGACTTCCGCGTACTTCACGTCCTCGATCAGGTCGCCGCCGCGGCGCGTCTGCCTCGCGGTGGGCACCATGACCTTCTCGACCGCGCGGTAGCCCGGGAAGATAGTCTCCTGCACCACGTCGCCCTCGACGGGGTCGGTCACCATCTGCTCGTACTTCGAGAGCAGGTGCGTCTTCGAGTCGAAGAATAAATTCATCAGCGCGCCGTTGGCCGCGGCGAAGATGACGACCTCGTGCGGGCGGCCGTCGAAGGTCTCCTGCCCCGCGTAGCGCAGGGTCGGCGCGCGCTGTTCGAGCGCGAGGCCGAGCAGGAGGTGCGGGAGGCGGCGGACGTAGTTGAGCGTGACGGCCGGGAGGTTCACCGGGTTGACCGGCTGCAAAGTGCGGTCGCGGTCGTTGACGAAGAAGCCCTGGCCGCCGCTGACGACCACCTTGCCGCCGAAGAGGAAGCCGCCGGGCAGCGGGTCGCGGTTCTCGAACGTGTAGCGCTGTCGCCGAAAGTCTGCGAAGAGCGTCTCGTCGCGCGTCATCTGATCCCAGGGCTGGTTGACCTTCAAGCTCTGGTTGCGCGCCCACGTCGAGCCGCTCATCTTCACCCACACGTCCTCGGCCGCGCGCATGGCCTCCGCCCCGCCGAGCGCGTTCAGGCCCGCCTCGACGGTCTGGTACGCCTTGCGGTACGAGTCGGCCGTGGACGACCTCGGCGTCTGCCGGGCGTGCGCCGCAGTCGAAAGGGCGAGGCAGACGTAGAGCGCGAGCAAAAGTCTTCTCTGCATACGAAACATTCTCCCTTCGGACAGGATTTTGGACGTGGGAGTTCCGGCGAACGCGTGCGCATTGAATACGACGCGGAGGAGGGTAAGGTTGCGGCGGGCGTAGCCGCGGACTCTGGCGCGTGCGGTGCCGGTCGGCTATGATGGTGGCGCGTTCTTTAGCACCTGCTTCTCACTTCAACGGCAGACGCGCGGTAGTAAGCTGACATAGCGAGGCATGTCGCAAGCCGCCAGCCAGCCTCCGGGCATCTTCATCTGCTACCGCCGCGACGACAGCGGCGGGTACGCACGCGCCCTCTACGAGCGGCTCTCCGCACACTTCGGCGACGGGCAAATCTTCATGGATTTGGACCGGATCGAGCCGGGCGAGGACTTCGTGCAGGTCATCGAGGAGGCGGTCGGGTCGTGCGGGATTATGCTCGCGCTCATCGGCCGCAACTGGCTCACGAGCAGCGACGAGGGCGGGCGGAAGCTTGACAATCCGCACGACTTCGTCCGCCTTGAGGCCACGGCCGCGCTCGCCCGCGGTATCGGCGTCATCCCCGTGCTGGTGCAGGGGGCACGGATGCCGCGCCCGCAGGACTTGCCCGAAGACATCCGGCCGCTCTCGCGCCGAAACGCCCTCGAACTCAGCGACCGCTGGTGGCGTCAAGACGTGGAGCGGCTGGTCGAGACGCTGGAGAAGGCGCTCGCGCCGCCCGCCCCTCCGCCTCAGCCGGCGCCACCAATAACGCCCGTAGTCACCGCGCCGGAGATACACTTAACTACGCTCCCCGAACCGAGCCCTCCGTCCGCCACCGCCCCGCCCGCCGCGGGCACGGGCGCGGCAGGGGTGGCGCCGGCCGCCGGACGCTCGAACCGCTCCTGTACGGTGGTTGTCATCTACGCCGCGGTGGCCGCCCTCCTTCTCGCGGGGCTGGGTATTTGGTACAAGCTGGCGCCCAACGCCACCCTCGTCCCGCCGGACCCGGCTGGGTCGCCGACGCCGACCGCCACGCCGGGCGTGACGCAGGCCCCTCCGGGAATGGTCTACGTGCCGGGCGGGGAGTTTGAGATGGGCAGCGAGCACGGCGACGCGTACGAGCGCCCGGCGCACAGAGTGACCGTCAAGCCTTTCTTCATCGACCGGTACGAGGTGACGAACGATGAGTACGAGAAGTTCGTCAAAGCGACCGCCCGCCGCCCGCCGCAGGGGTGGAAGGGCAGGACGTACGCGCAGGGCACGGCGCGCCACCCCGTCACGGGAGTCACCTGGGACGACGCCGTCGCCTACGCCGGGTGGGCCGACAAGCGACTGCCCACCGAAGCGGAGTGGGAGTTCGCCGCCCGCGGCACGGACGGCCGCCGCTACCCCTGGGGCAACGAGTGGCGCGCGGGCATGGCTAATGCACACGGGGGGCGGGCCGGGTTGGCCGACGTAGGTTACTATAAGGGGGCCTCACCCTTCGGCGCGTACGACCTGATCGGTAACGCGTGGGAGTGGACAGCCGACTCGATTCATTCCTACAGGGGCGGCAGCATTCCGGAAGACGCCTTCCCCGCGAAAGACAGGGAAAGTCTTAAGGTACTCCGTGGCGGGTGTTACCTGAGCGGCCCCGACAGCGCCAGCGCCACCTACCGCAGGGGCTGGCCCTCGAAGGGGTCAGATTACGCGCAGACCGGCTTCCGCTGCGCGCAGGATGTGAAGGAATAGACCGGGATAGAGCATGGGCACCATTACCGCCAGAGCCTTTGTGCTTCTAACCATATTTGTTTCTGTGGCGAGCCCGCCGTTGATTAATTCGTTGGCGCTGCCGGTTAACAAAGCATTACCGGCGCAAGGCGCGAACGCCAGGCGGCGGCCGCCGCCGGTGAAGAGCACGCCGACCTCGACACCCCCTTCATCGACCCGGAATCAGGAAGCGGCGCGGGAGAGGGCTCGCCGTGAGGCGGAGGAGACGCGGAGGCGGCGGAGAGATGAGGCGGCGGCGCGGAGGCGGCGCAAAGCCGAGGTCAAGTTTCGGGCCGCAGTCATTCGCGGGGCCGTCGAGAGGCTGAGGGAGAAATGTGTGCCGGCGCCGGCTGAGGTCAGCCCGGGCCCCGTCGTGCGGAACAGGATCGGGATGGAGTTCGTGTTGATTCCGCCGGGGAAGTTCTTGATGGGTTCGATGGAGGGCGAAGGCGACGAGCGGCCACTGCGCTGCGTGACCATCGGGCACTCATTCTACCTCGGCAGGTTCGAGGTGAAGCAGGCAGAGTGGAAGGCCGTGATGGGCGGAAACCCGTCCAAGTACATCGGTGACGACCTGCCCGTGCAGAGGGTGTCGTGGGAGATGGCACATGAATTCGTCGAGAAGCTGAACGGCCTGAACGACGGGTATACGTACCGGCTGCCGACCGAAGCCGAGTGGGAGTACGCGTGCCGTGCGGGGACGACGACAGAGTTCGCCTTCGGCACCGTGATTGACACGGAGCAGGCGAATTTCCTCCGCACGCCGAAAGACGAAGGCAAGGGGCCGGCCGCCCCGGTCATGAGTTTCCGTCCCAACGCCTTCGGGCTATACAACATGCACGGGAATGTATGGGAGTGGTGCGAGGACGTTTGGCATTATTCTTACGCGGGCGCACCACTCGATGGCTCTGCGTGGGTGAGTGACGGAGTTCCTGCGTACCGAGTACAGCGCGGCGGCTCATGGCGCGTCACCGAGCAGGACTTGCGCTCCGCCAACCGCGGCCGCCGCGAGAGGACGGTCGGCTATCCCTGGTACGGCGTCCGTGTAGTCGCAGAGTGGCGGCAGCCGACGGATCGCTCCTTCTAGTTGCCGGGCTGTGGCAGAAGCACCAGCCGCCCGCCTTAAGTCTCCCTGTGGCCGTTCGAGCGCGCGAGGTGTGCGGCGAGGAAGCGGCCGGTGTGGGAGTCGGGGGCGCGCATGATCTCTTCGGGCGTGCCGGTGGCGACGACGAGGCCGCCGGCGTCGCCGCCCTCGGGGCCGAGGTCGGTGAGGTGGTCGGCGGTTTTGATGACATCTAAATTGTGCTCGATGACGAGGAGCGAGCCGCCGGCCTCGACCAGCGTGCGGAAGGCCGCGAGCAGCTTGTTGATGTCCTCGAAGTGGAGCCCCGTGGTCGGCTCGTCGAAGATGTACAAGGTCTTGGCGCCCGTCCGCTTCGACAGATAGGAGGCGAGCTTGACGCGCTGCGCCTCGCCGCCCGAGAGCGTCGTCGCCGACTGGCCGAGTCGCAGGTAGCCGAGCCCCACGTCGTCGAGCACGCGCAGGCGGTTGGCGATCTTCGTGGTGTCGCGGAAGAAGTTCATCGCCTCGCGCACCGTCATGTTGAGCACGTCGTTGATGTTCTTGCCGCGGTAGCGCACGTCCAAGACCTGCGGCTTGAAGCGCGTGCCCTTGCACTCCTCGCAGACCAGCTCCACGTCGGCGAGGAACTGCATCTCGACCGTCACCGTGCCGTCGCCCTCGCACACGTCGCAGCGCCCGCCGGGCACGTTGAAGGAGAAGTGAGAGGGGTCCAGGCCCTTCCCCTGCGCGTCGCGCGTCTGCGAGAAGACCTCGCGGACGGCGTCGTAGACCTTGATGTAGGTGACGGGGTTCGAGCGCGGCGTCCGCCCGATGGGCGACTGGTCGACCAGAATCACGTCGTCCACGTTCGTCCCGCCCGCCAGCTCCCGGAACGCGCCGACCTGCCCCTGCCATTCGCCGCGCTGCTTCTTCATGCCCGCGTACACGACGTCGTGGACGAGCGTCGATTTCCCCGACCCGGAGACGCCCGTGACGCAGACGAACATCTCAAGCGGGATGTCCACGTCCACGCTCTTCAGGTTGTGCTCGGAGGCGCCGCGGACGGAGATCCGCTTCTTCTTCGCGGCGCGGCGCTGCTTGGGCTCCTTGATCTCGGCCTCGCCGCGGAGGTACTTGCCGGTGAGCGTCGCGCCGGATTTGACGAGCCCCGCGAAGTCGCCCTCGTAGATGACCTTGCCGCCCAGCTCGCCCGCCGCGGGGCCGATGTCGAGGATGTGGTCGGCGGCCCGCATCATCTCCTCGTCGTGCTCGACGACGAGGACGGTGTTGCCGATGTCGCGCAGGTTGTGCAGCAGGTTGATGAGCCGCTCGCTGTCGCGCGGGTGGAGGCCGATGGACGGCTCGTCCAGAACGTAGAGCGCGCCGACGAGCGAGGAGCCGAGGTTGGTGGCGAGCTGTATGCGCTGCGACTCGCCGCCCGAGAGCGTCGAGGCGAGGCGGTCGAGCGTGAGGTAGTCGAGCCCCACGTCCACCAGGAACTTCAGACGCCGCCGCACCTCGACCAGAACCTTGTCGGCGATGGCCGCCTGCTCGGGCGAAAGCACCAGCGAGTCGAAGAAGACGGCCGCGTCCTTGATGGAGAGCGAGCAGACTTCCGGCAGCGTCCGCCCGCCGACGCGCACGTCGCGCGCTTCTTGTCTTAAACGTCCCCCGCCGCAGTCGGGGCAGAGCGTGTAGCCGCGGTACTTGGCGAGGAAGACGCGGACGTGGAGCTTGTACTTCTTCGTCTCCAGCCACTCGAAGAAGCCGCGCACGCCGCTGAAGCCGCCGCGGCCGTCGATGACGGCGCGCTGCTGCTGCTTCGTGAGTTCCTGGAAGGGGACGTCGAAGGGGATCCGCTCCTGCTTGCTGAAGCGGCGCAGCTCCGTGCGCGCCCAGTCGTACTGCGGCTTCGTCCAGGGCTCTATCGCGCCCTCGGCCAGCGACAGCGCCGGGTTGGGGATGACGAGGTCGATGTCGAGGCCGATGGTGTTGCCGAAGCCCTGGCAGGTCGGGCACGCGCCGTACGGGTTGTTGAAGCTGAAGAGGCGCGGCTCGGGCTGCGCGTAGACCGTGCCGTCGTACTTGCACTCGAAGCGCTCGTTGAACTTCAGGGTGCGCGGCTCCTCGCCCACGCTCTGGACGACCGCCGTGCCGTGCCCCTCGACGAAGCAGGTCTCGAAGGAATCGACCAGGCGCTCGCGCACGTCCGCGCGCGCGACGAGGCGGTCGACCAGGACGTAGACGCCCTCGAAGTCGGGGCGCGTGTAGTCGTCGGGCGAGCGCAGCTCGACCGCCCCGCCGTCCGCGAAGAGGCGCGTGAAGCCGCGCTGCATGAGGCTCATGACGTGCGCCGTCACCGTGCGCCGTTCGAGCACGCCGCTCGCGCCCTGCTTCGCCTTCTTCTTAGCCTTGGAGGCGGACTTGCCGTCGCCGTTCTCCTCGGCGCGCAGGCCGGCCTCGGCGGGGAAGAGGACGTAGAAGCGCGCGCCCTCGGGCAGGGCTTCGAGCACCTCCTGCGCGGAGGACTCGGGCGAGTCCTTGTGCACCTCGCGGCCGCAGACGCGGCAGTAGGTGATGCCGACGCGCGCGTAGAGGAGGCGCAGGTAGTCGTAGACCTCGGTCTGCGTGCCCACGGTCGAGCGCGGGTTGCGCGTCGAGTTCTTCTGCCGGATGGCGATGGCCGGCGGGATGCCCAGCACCTCGTCCACGTCCGGCTTGTCCATCCGCTCCAGGAACTGCCGGGCGTAGGCCGAAAGGCTTTCGACGTAGCGGCGCTGGCCCTCGGCGTAGATGGTGTCGAAGGCGAGGCTCGACTTGCCGGAGCCGGAGACGCCGGTGACGACCGTCAGCTTCTCGACGGGGATGGTGAACGAGACGTTCTTCAGGTTGTTGACGCGCGCGCCGCGGACGATGATTGCTTCTTGGCTCATGTCTGAAATACAGCCGCCCGCCCACTGTGGACTCTCGGGAGGTGGGGCGAACCGCCAATGATACCCCGAATCCTGACGCAGGCGAAATGGGGACGCGGCGCGCGGCGTTCGGCCCATAAATTTTAACTTTTCGACACGCGGCGGGGAGTGGC
This sequence comes from Pyrinomonadaceae bacterium, assembly GCA_036389235.1. Classification (GTDB taxonomy): domain Bacteria; phylum Acidobacteriota; class Blastocatellia; order Pyrinomonadales; family Pyrinomonadaceae; genus QHXN01. The sequence continues at coordinate 47,117 of DASVQJ010000344.1, forward strand.
GGGGAGTAAAATCCGTCAGGTTCGGGCGGCTCGTAACTTGACCGTTGCGGGGATTGAATTCACCACGGAGACACAGAGGGCACGGAGGCTGCACAGAGTGACGCAAGTCTCTGTGCAGCCTCCGTGCCCTCTGTGTCTCCGTGGTTAACGAATGACACGCCGGTATCAAGGGACGGGAAGCAAAGGAATGGTGACTCCAAAAACTCAGGGGTTAGTTCCGCGGCTCGGGCTCGTCTGCATCACGCACTCGGACGAGGTGAGGTACAGGACGGTCACGCGCAAGCGCCTCTTGCAGTTCGACGCCGGGGAGCGGAAGCGGATGCTGCGCGACCTCTACGCGGCGAACCTCGCGCGGCTGAACGGGGCGCTCGACTTCTGCGCCGGGCGCGGCCTGCGGCTCTACCGCATGACCTCCAACCTCTTCCCCTTCGCGGACGACGAGGCCGGCTCCGACGTGCTCGAAGAGTTCGCCGGGGGGTTGAAGACGACGGGCGCGCGCGCCGACGAACTCGGCATCAGGCTCGTCCTGCACCCCGACCAGTTCGTCGTGCTCAGCTCCGACTCGCCGCAGACCGTCGCCAACAGCGTCAAGATTCTCGAATCGCACGCGCGCGTCATGGACATGCTCGGCCGGCCGCGTTCGCCCTGGGCGCTCATCGAGATTCACGGGGGGAAGGGCGGAAGGGCCGACCGCCTGGTCGAGCAGGTAGGGCTGCTGCCCGAAGGCGTCCGCTCGCGCGTCGCGTTCGAGAACGACGAGTACATCTACTCGGCCGCGGAGATTCTTGAGGTGTGCAGGCGCGCGCGCGTCCCGATGGTCTTCGACGCGCACCACCACGTCGTGCACGAAGGGCTCGACAGCTACGACCACCCGAGCGTCGCCGAGATGGTCGAGGCCGCGCGCACGACCTGGCCGAATCCCGAGTGGCAGCTCGCCCACATCTCGAACGGCCGCGAGTCCTTCCGCGACCGGCACCACAGCGACCTCGTCGAGTCGATGCCCGCCGCCTACCGCCGCGTCCCCTGGATCGAGGTCGAGGCCAAGCACAAGGAGCTGGCCGTCGAACGGCTCGCCGCGGACTGGCTCCCGGCGTAGATAGAGGTCAGTACCACCCGCTACCGCGGGCGGTACTGACCGCCACGGCGTCGTGCCCGGTTTGATGAAAGGGCGCGGCATGAGGCAGACTCGAAGCATGAAGCGGTTATTACTCGCACTCGCCCTGGCCTCTTCCTGCGGGGCGGCGCAGACCGTGCGGCAGGCGCCGCGGCCGACCCCGGCGCCGGCCGTGAAGCCCGCCGGGGCGAAGAAGATCGACGCGGCGCGCCTGCTCGAAGACGTGCGCGTGCTGTCGGCCGACTCGATGGAGGGGCGTGGCGCGGGGACGAAGGGCGGGGAGTTGGCGCGCGCGTACGTCGAGCGGCGCTTTACGGAGGCGGGGCTCGCGCCGCTCTGGCCGTCTTTCGAGCAGCCGTTCGACCTGCCGTCGAAGGGCAGGGGCGTGAACGTGGTCGGCTACGTGAGGGGGGCGAAGTACCCGGAGCGCCTCATCGTCGTTTCGGCGCACTACGACCACCTCGGCGTGCGCGAAGGGAAGGTCTACAACGGGGCGGACGACAACGCGTCGGGCGTCGCCGTGCTGCTGCAACTGGCGGCGCACTACACGGGGGCGGCGCGGCCCGAGCACTCGCTGGTCTTCGCCGCGCTCGACGCGGAGGAGCTGGGGCTCGTCGGCGCGCGCGAGCTGGTCAGGAGGCTGAAGGCGGAGAAGCGCGACGTGGCGCTCGACGTGAACCTCGACATGGTCGGGCACAGCGAGCGCGGCGAGCTCTACGCCTCGGGCACGTACCACACGCCCGCGCTCAGGCCCGCGCTCGAACGCGTCGCGGCCGCCGCGCCCGTCAAGCTCCTGCTCGGCCACGACCGCCCCGAGCAGGGCCACGACGACTGGACGAACCAGTCCGACCAGTACGCCTTCCACAAGGCCGGCATCCCCTTCGTCTACTTCGGCGTCGAAGACCACAAGGACTACCACAAACCCACCGACGACTTCGAGACCATCACGCCCGACTTCTTCGTCCGCGCCGCCGAGACCATCCTCGAAGCCGTCCGCACGCTCGACGCGGAACTCGACGCGACGCTACGGAAGTCTTAACGCGCGGCCGGCCTCGGGACGCGAATGGCGTGGGCGAGCTGTCGGCCCGCCCACGCCTTCTCAGTCCTGCGCCGCCTTCAGTTCTGCCGCTCCTCGGCGTCCTTGATGTCAACGCCCTCGGACAGCCTGGCGGGCGCGGACTCTTTGGCGTGCCCGTTGCCGGCGGCGTCGGCGGCCGCGCGCGGCGAGACCTCTACCCCCGCGCCGACGACTTCGGCGGGCACGGGTTCGGCGGGCACGGGCGCCGTCTGCGGGGGCGCGGCGGCGGGCCCGGCCGCGGCGACGCGCGCGGGTTCGTGCGCGGGCGGCGCGCTGTGCTGGTGCGGCGTGACGGCGTGCGGCGTGCGTGTCGCGTCCCCCGCGCCGTCGAGCCCGAACCGCCGCCTGTAGTTGTCGGCGCTGCCCTCGCGCAGGAACATCGGGTCGAAGAAGCGCAGGTGGAGCCAGGCGAAGAACGAGCCGAGGACGCCGACGGAGAACCCGAAGGCGGCGCGGATGAGGGTTTCGCGCAGCCGCACGACGCGCATCAGCCGCTTGCCGATGAGCGCCGTG
>DASVQJ010000345.1:0-4953 GCA_036389235.1 Pyrinomonadaceae bacterium
GGCGCTGGTCGCGCTCACGGGCCGCAGCGAGGCTTACTACTCGGACTACAAGGGCACGCCGCAGGAGTTCGTCTCCGCCGCCAAGTACGGCTTCCTCTATCAGGGCCAGCGCTACAAGTGGCAGCGCCACCGGCGCGGCACGCCGACGTTCGGCATCCCGCCACACGCCTTCGTCAGCTTCATCCAGAACCACGACCAGGTGGCCAACTCGGCGCGCGGCCTGCGCGCGCACCGCCTGACGAGCCCCGGCCGCCTGCGCGCGATGACGGCGCTCATGCTGCTCATGCCCTCGACGCCGATGCTCTTCATGGGTCAGGAGTTCGCGGCCTCGGCCCCGTTCCACTACTTCGCAGACCACGAGCCGGGGCTCTCCGCGAAGGTCAGGCGCGGCCGCGCCGAGTTCCTCGCGCAGTTCCGCAGCATCGCCACGCGCGAGACGCGCAAGCATCTTCCGGACCCCGCCGCGCCCGAGACCTTCGAGCGCTGCAAGCTCGAACACGGGGAGCGCGACTCTCATCAAGAAGTCTATGAGCTGCACCGCGACCTGCTCCGGCTGCGGCGCGACGACCCGGTCTTCGGCGCGCAGGAGCCGCGCGCCCTGGACGGCGCCGTGCTCGGCCCCGCGGCCTTCGTGCTGCGCTACTTCGGCGTCGAGGGTGACGACCGCCTGCTCGTCGTCAACCTCGGCTCAGACCTGAACCTCAACCCCGCGCCCGAGCCCCTGCTCGCGCCGCCCGCGGGGAAGCTCTGGCGGACGGTCTGGTCGAGCGAAGATTACCGTTACGGCGGCACGGGGACGCCCGCGCTTGAGACGAAGAACAACTGGTGCATCCCCGGCGAGGCGGCCGTGGCGCTCGCGCCCGCAGACCCCGCGGAGGCCGGCCACCCCTCGTGCGACCTCGACGGCCCGAGCGAGGAGGAGGAGGTGCGCAAAGAGTCTCTGAGGGGGTGGGAGGAGGGTTGACGCAGTCTTGGGGGTATGTGGAGGGCGGTTAACCACAGAGGCACAGAGGACACGGAGGGGGCACAGAGGGATGTCTCCGTGTGACCTCTGCGTACTCTGTGCCTCTGTGGTTAACTCAATTCACCCCACCTTCAAGATTGAATAAACACCGCCTCGCCGAAGAATGAGCAAAGAGGTTTTGGGAAGGATGAAGGAACCGGTTCGCAAGTTAACTTTCGGTGAGAAGGACACGCACGACGCCGAGCTGATGCTCGGGCGGGAGTGGCTGGTGACGAACGGGCTGGGCGGCTTCGCTTCGGGGACGCTGGCGGGCGTGCCGACGCGCAGGTATCACGGGCTGCTCGTCGCGGCGCTGCCGACGCCGCTCGGGCGGACGGTGATGTTCAACCACCTCTCCGAGTGGCTGCGCCTGCCGACGGGCGAGCGCCAGCAGATCGGCGGGCAGGAGCGCGCGGGCGGCCGGCTCGAATGGCCCGGCGCGAAGCACCTGCGCGAGTTCCGGCTCGAAGCGGGGCTGCCCGTCTGGCGCTACGAGATGGGCGGCCACCTCGTCGAGAAGCGCGTGCTGATGGTGCACAGCCAGAACACCGTGCACATCACCTACAGGCTCGTCGAAGGCGAAGGGCCACTCCGCCTCAAGCTCCGCCCCGCGCTCCAGTTCCGCCCGTACGAGGAGGCCGTCCACGCCTCGGCCAACGAGCCCTACGCCGTCACCTGCATCGAAGACCGGCTCGAAGTTTCGACCGGCCACAAGTACCCGCCGCTGCGCCTGAAGATGTACGGCCTGCGCGCGACCTTCGCGCTCGACGGCGGGGAGCTTCAGAACGTGCACTACAGGACTGAGGAGCGGCGCGGCTACGACCACACGGGCGAGCTCTGGAGCCCGGGCTACTTCAGCGTTGACGTGACGAAGGACGTGGCGGCCACGCTCGTCGGCTCGACCGAGAGCTGGGAACTCATCCGCGCGCTCTCGCCCGAAGACGCGCAGGGCGCGGAGCACGAGCGGCGCGAACGCCTCCTCGCCTCGGCCGCGCCCGCGGCGCGCGAAGGCGTCGCGGCCGAACTCGTCCTCGCCGCCGACCAGTTCGTCATCACCCCTTCGGGCCGCCAGGAGGACGCCGCGCGCGCGCACGCCGCGGGCGAAGAGGTGCGCTCGGTCATCGCCGGCTACCACTGGTTCACCGACTGGGGCCGCGACACGATGATCAGCCTCGAAGGCTTGACCTGCACCACGGGCCGCCACCGCGAGGCGGGCTGGATTCTGCGCACCTTCGGGCAGTACGTGCGCGACGGCCTCATCCCCAACATGTTCCCCGACGGCGCGAACGAGGGGCTCTACCACACGGCCGACGCCACGCTCTGGTTCTTCCACGCGCTCGACCGTTACCTGAAGGCGACCGACGACCGCGTAACGCTCGAAGTGCTCCTGCCGAAGATGCAGGAGATCGTCAGGCGTCACTTGCAGGGCACGCGCTTCGGCATCAAGGTTGACCCGGCGGACGGCCTGCTCGTGCAGGGCGAGGAGGGCTACCAGTTGACGTGGATGGACGCGAAGTGCGACGGCTGGGTCGTCACGCCGCGCCGCGGCAAGGCCGTCGAAATCAACGCGCTCTGGTACAACGCGCTGCGGCTGCTGGAAGGCTGGACGCGCGCGGCCGGGGGCGGGGCGCAGGCGGACGAGTTGAAAGAACACGCCGAGCGCTGCCGCCGCTCCTTCAACGAGCGCTTCTGGTACGAGGAGGGCCGGCACCTCTTCGACGTGGTCGAGAGCCGGGAGCTGAACGGCGCGAACGACCAGGCGTGCCGGCCGAACCAGTTGCTCGCCGTCTCGCTCGAACATCCGGTGTTGGAGCGCGGGCGCTGGGAGCCGGTCTTGAACGTCGTGAGGGAGAAGCTGCTGACGCCGGTCGGCCTGCGCTCGCTCTCGCCCGACCACTTCGACTTCAAGCCGACCTACCACGGCGACCTGAAGACGAGGGACGCGGCTTACCACCAGGGCACGGTCTGGGGCTGGCTCATCGGCCCCTTCATCGACGCCTGGCTCAAAGTCCACCCCGACGACCGCGCCGGCGCGCGCGAGTTGCTGGGAGGCTTCCTGCCGCACCTGGACGAAGCCTGCGTCGGCTCCATCAGCGAAGTCTTCGACGCCGTCGAGCCCTTCCACGCCCGCGGCTGCGTCGCGCAGGCGTGGAGCGTGGCCGAGGTCTTGCGGTGCTGGGTTCTGACTTCCGAGTAAGCGGCCGGGTTTTCTTTACACGCGTGCATGATGTGAAGGGCGTTTAACCACGGAGGCACAGAGGACACGGAGGGGCACAGAGTTTACAAGTCTCTGTGCTACCTCTGTGCCCTCTGTGCCTCCGTGGTTAAACGCCCCTACCGAGACGCGCGAGCTTCAACTTTAGACGGGACGAGTGAGGAGTAATGCAAATTAAAAGATCAAGCGGGATTCTACTTCACCCGACGAGTCTGCCCGGGCGTTTCGGCGTGGGCGATCTGGGCGGCGAGGCTTACAGGTTCGTGGACTGGCTCGCGTCGGCGGGGCAGGCGTACTGGCAGATCATGCCGCTCGGGCCGACCGGCTACGGCGACTCGCCGTACTCGTCCTTCTCCGCCTTCGCCGGCAACACCAACCTCGTGAGCCCGGAGAAGCTCGTCGAGGCGGGGCTGCTCGAAGGCTCTGACATACAGGACGCGCCCGACCTCCCCGCGGGGCGCGTCGCTTACGGCAAGGTCATCGGGTACAAGCGCGGGCTGCTGGAGAAGGCTTTCGGGAACTTCACGCGCAGGCTGAAAGAGGACGAGGGGCTGCGGCGCGACTACGAGGGCTTCGAGGGGTTCGCCTCGGCGTGGCTCGACGACTGGGCGCTGTTCGCGGCGCTGAAGGACGAGTACGCGGGCGAGCCCTGGAACACCTGGGCGGCGGGGCTCGCGCGGCGCGAGCCCGCGGCGGTCGAGGCCGCGCGCCAGTCCAAAGCCTCACGCGTCGGGGCGCACAAGTTCGCGCAGTACGTCTTCTTCCACCAGTGGCTCAAGCTGAAGAAGTATGCGAACGAGCGCGGCGTGCGCGTCGTCGGCGACATGCCCATCTTCGTCGCGCACAACTCGGCCGACGTGTGGTCGCGGCCCGAGCTTTTTAAGCTCAACGAAGACGGCTCGCCGCGCGTGGTGGCGGGCGTGCCGCCCGACGCCTTCAGCGCGACGGGGCAGTTGTGGGGCAACCCCATCTACGACTGGGACAGGATGCGCGCGGACGGCTTCGCGTGGTGGGTCTCGCGCGTGCGCGAGACTCTGAAGATCGTGGACGTGGTGCGGCTCGACCACTTCCGCGGGTTCGCGGCCTACTGGGAGGTGCCGGCCGAGCACGAGACGGCCGAGCACGGCCGCTGGGTCGAGGCGCCCGGCCGCGAAGTCTTCAACGCGATGAAGGGCGCGCTCGGCGGCGACCTGCCCATCGTCGCCGAAGACCTCGGCACCATCACGCCCGACGTGCACCGGCTCCGGGACGAGTTCGACTTCCCCGGCATGCGCGTCCTACAGTTCGCCTTCGGCGGCGACCCGCACGACACGCACCTCCCGCACGAGTACGTACGCAACACCGTCGCCTACACGGGCACGCACGACAACGACACCGTCGTCGGGTGGTTCGGCCAGCGCTCGCGCGCGGACGCGTCCGAAGGCGAGCGGCGCGAACGCGCGCTCTGCCTGAAGTACCTCGGCACGGACGGCGCGGAGATCAACTGGGACTTCATCCGCGCCGCGCAGATGTCGGTCGCCGTCCTCGCCGTCGCGCAGTTGCAGGACGTGCTCGGCCTCTCGTCCGACGCGCGCATGAACACGCCCGCCAGCACCGAGGGCAACTGGGACTGGCGCTACACAGACGGCGCGCTCACCGACGGCCTCTCCGCGCGCCTCCGCGAGATGACGGCCATGTACGGAAGGCTCGACGGCTGAGTCCGGGCGCGGCGCGGGCCGCCCTCCGGCCCGCGCCG
>DASVQJ010000346.1:0-77900 GCA_036389235.1 Pyrinomonadaceae bacterium
GCGACCGAGCTGACGGGCGCGCACTTCGGCTCCTTCTTCTACAACGTGCTGAACGAGGAGGGCGCCTCCTACACGCTCTACACGCTGTCGGGCGTCCCCGCCGAAGCCTTCGCGCACTTCCCGATGCCGCGCGCCACAGACCTCTTCGGCCCGACCTTCCGCGGCGAGGGCACGCTCCTCATCGGCGACGTGAAAGAAGACTCGCGCTTCGGTAAGAACTCGCCCTATTACGGGATGCCCGAGGGGCACCTGCCCGTGACGAGCTACCTCTCGGTGCCCGTCATCTCCCGCTCGGGCGAAGTCTACGGCGGCCTCTTCTTCGGCCACCCGGGGACGGACGTCTTCACCGAGCGCGCGGCGCGCGTCGTCGAGGGGCTCGCGGCGCAGGCCGCGGTCGCGATGGACAACGCGCGGCTCTTCGAGGCGGCGCAGCGCGCGCGCGCCGAGGCCGAGGCGTCGGCCGCCGAGAACGCGCGACTGTACCGCGAGGCGCAGGAGTCGAGTCGCCTCAAGGACGAGTTCTTAGCCACCGTCTCGCACGAACTGCGGACGCCTCTGACCGCCATCCTCGGCTGGGCGCACATGCTCCGCACGAGGCAGTCCGACGGAGACTCCGCCCTCAAAGCCTTCGAGACGATAGAGCGGAACGCCCGCGCGCAGGCGCAGCTCATCGACGACCTCCTCGACGTGTCGCGCATCATCACGGGCAAGCTCCGCATCGACGTGCGGCCCGTCGACCCGAACTCCTTCATCGAGGCCGCCATCGAAGCGGTGAGGCCCGCCGCCGAGGCGAAGGGCGTGCGCGTGCAGAGCATCATGGACACGGGGGTGGTCTCAGTCCTGGGCGACCCGGTCAGGCTCCAGCAGGTGGTGTGGAACCTGCTCTCGAACGCCATCAAGTTCACGCCGCGCGGCGGGCGCGTGACCGTGAGTCTTGAGCGCGTCAACTCGCACATCGAGATCGGCGTCAGCGACAGCGGGGCGGGCATCTCGCCGGGGTTCCTGCCCTACGTCTTCGACCGCTTCCGGCAGGCCGACGGGCGCACCACGCGCCAGCACGGCGGGCTCGGGCTGGGGCTCGCCATCGTGCGCCACCTCGTCGAACTCCACGGCGGGACGGTGCGCGCCGAGAGCCCCGGCGAGGGGGAGGGCGCGACCTTCAAGGTGCTGCTGCCGGTCGTCCCCGTCTACCAGACCGTCGGCGTGGCCGAGCGCGTTCACCCGGCGGCGCGCGACACCCTGCCCGTCTACGACTGCCCCGAGAGGCTCGACGGCCTGAGAGTCCTCGTGGTGGACGACGAGCCGGACACGCGTGAGTTATTGATAGCGGGGCTCGGGATGTGCGGCGCGGAAGTGACGACCGCGGGGTCGGCCGCCGAGGCGCTGGAGGCGTTTGCCGCCGACGTGCCCGACCTCCTCATCAGTGACATCGGGATGCCCGGCGAAGACGGGTATGAACTGATCCGGCGCGTGCGCGAACTGCCCCCCGAAGGCGGGGGCAAGGTGCCGGCCATCGCGCTGACGGCGTACGCGCGGGCCGAGGACAGGATGCAGGCGCTTCGCGCGGGCTACCACATGCACGTGCCGAAGCCGGTCGAGTTGGCCGAACTGGTGGCCGTCGCCGCCAGCCTCGTTCAACGCGTCAAATAACGTGGGGGTTTATGAAAGCTAAAGACGGCCGCCGCGCCATCGGCGTGACTATGATGGCGCCGGATTCGGGAAGCGAGACACTCAGTTGAAGACAATCCTGATCGCGGAGGACACCTTCGACTTCCGGGAGATGCTCAGGCATTTCCTTGAGGCCAACGGCTACCGGACGCTGGAAGCGACGGACGGTAAACAGGCCGTGGAGGTGGCCACCCGCGAGCGGCCCGATTTAATCCTCATGGACCTGGGGCTGCCTCTGACGGACGGCCTGTCCGCCGTCGCCGAGATTAGAGAACACATTCCCGTGGCCGAGATGCCGGTCCTCATCGTCTCCGCTTACGACAGGTTGGAGTACCGCACCGAGGCTATCAGCGCGGGGTGCAGCGGCTACATCAACAAGCCCGTCGACCTCGACGCGCTCCTGAAGACGCTCGACCTCCTGTTACAAAAGGGAGAAGGCATCCTCGAAGAGTCCGTTTAGTTTAAAGCGGTTCTCATCCGAGTGGGTACGGAGTGAGCTTTCAACACGGAGACACGGAGACACGGCTTGAAGTTATATTGCTCCAAGCCGTCGCGCGCGCGTTACGCTCGACGGTCTCCGACGCCCGGTTAACGGCCGGCTGGTCGAACTTGTTCGCGCAGGCGCTCGTCCGTGTCGGCGAGCGCCGCGAGTCCCGGTAGAAAAGTTCTTCTCCGCATGACGAGTTCATTTCACCTCGCCCGGCGGCGCCTTTCTCGCATTTGAGGTGCGCCGCCACCTCAGGAAGTCACGCGTCAGCTCGGGGTCGAGCTCGCGCCCGGCCATCCTCTCCATCTCGGAAGCGGCCTCGCCCCTGGTGAGCGTAGGCTTGTACGCGCGCCTCGCCCGCAGGGAGGTGTAGACGTCGGCGATGGCGACGATGCGGGCGGCGAGCGGGATGCGCGGCCCCGCGAGCCCCTCGGGGTAGCCGTCGCCGTCCCAACGCTCGTGGTGGTAGAGCACCGCCTGCCTCACCGCCTCGGTGACTGCCGGGAGACCCGAGACGAGGTGCGCCCCGTGGATCGGGTGGAAGGAGACGGCCGCCCGTTCCGCCGCGGTGAGCGGCCCCGGCTTGAGGAGGATTGACTCGGCGATCAGGTACTTGCCGAGGTCGTGCAGGTGCGCGCCCACCTCTATCTCGTCGAGCGTGGGAGCGCCCGAGCCCGCGCAACCGATGGCGGCGGCGAAGGAGCGCGCCAGCCTGCCGGTCGCGTGCCCGTGCGGGTGGACGTGGCGGTAAAGTAGTGGCCGCTCGTCACGCCCCAGGGAGGCGGCGGCGAGGAGCAACGTCTGAATCGCAGGGCGGCCGGCCGCGGCCTGCGCGCGGAAAAGGGGAACGAAGGGGTGCATGGGGAATACCTCTCACAGGGGTCTCCTTAGAGCGCTGGTGCTTGCGACGGGTCTGATGGCTGACGTAGAGGCAGGTGGATCCTCCGGCCCTTCTTCGCGGGGAGATGGGGCGTAACGAAGAAGTATTCACGGAGCGGCTGCCTTACCTTGCGCGAAAGATAAACCCGGCGAAGGGGGAATATTGTTGGGGTTTAATTACACTGGCGTTACCGCCCGGTTCTAATTACGCCCATGCCGGCCGCCTCCCCCTCGCAGAGCCACTCAAGAATCAGCCAAGCCGGACGCGTAACATTTGAGATGAAGGCACGGCCGTCCCGGCGCGGCCGGCGAGGGTGTCGCCGCGAGACGCGTCCCATGCAGGACCGCTTAAGTAGTGAGTATGCAAGTCATTCGTGACAAGGTCGCCGTCCCACCTCAAAACCCGCGCGTCTCGCGTCCGCGCCTTCTCAGGATGTTGGGGGAGGGGCTCGACTCTTGCACCGCCACCATCATCACGGGGCGCGCGGGCGCGGGCAAGACCATGCTGGCGAAAGACTTCGTGCGGGGCTGCGGACGACGCACGGCCTGGTATGCGGTCGAAGCGCACGACGGCGAACTGCCGATATTCTTCCGCTACCTCGTTGAAAGCGTGGGCCGACAGCGCCCGGGCTTCGGGCGGGGAGTCCTGGCGAACTTCGCGCGTTCGCCGGGCTTTGACGACATCCCGGTCCTCGCCGAAGCGTTCATCTATGAGTTGCAGGAATGTCGCGGCGAACCGCTGATGCTCGTGGTCGACGACCTGCACCTGATCTACGACGCCCAGTGGCTCGTGCCGTTCTTTCGCCGGCTGCTCCCGCTGCTGCCGCCGGAGGCGCACATGCTTATCATCGGGCGCAGCCTGCCGCCGACGCCCGTGTGGCGCATGCGCTCGAAGCAGACGCTCTGCCTCATCGAAGAGGCCGCGCTGGCTTTCACCCCGGAGGAAGCGGCGGACCTGTTCGCGAGCTACGGCCTCGCGGGCCGAGACGCGCGCGCGGCCCTCGAACAGTCGCGGGGTCGCGCCGCCGCCCTGGATGTGATGGCGCGGCGGACGGGCGAAGGGGACGGCAGGAGGTTTGAGGGCGGCCGCCTCCGCCACCCCGTGGAGGCGGGGCCGCCGCCGTGTTAAGCTCGGTCTAAATTAAACGAGAGCGGCAGAGACTTCCCCTGATGGCACAGAGGACCCGAAGTGACGGCACACCCGCACCTGCGTCTCGGCGGCCGACGCCGGAGGATGCGCCGGAGCGGCCCAGCTTCTTCTTACGGACGAAACTCCTCCCGCCGCGACCCGCCTCCGTCCTGCTCTCGCGCCCGCGCCTGACCGAACGCCTCCAGGCCAACCTCTCGCACCCCGTCACGCTCGTCGCCGCCCCCGCCGGCTCGGGTAAGACGACTCTCGTCGCGGACTTCGTCAGGGCGCACGCCCACCAGTTCGTCTGGTATCAGCTCGACCGCACGGACGCCGACCCGCTCGTCTTCCTCGAATACCTCGCGCGCGGGGTCAGGCAGTCCGTGCCCGGCTTCGGCGACGTGACGCTCTCCTACCTGCGGCAGTCGGCCGACGAGGTCGCGCGCCACCCCACGCGCGCCGTGGACGTGCTCTTGAACGAGGTGCTACAGGAGGTCAACCGCCGGCTCGTCGTCGTGCTCGACGACTACCACCATCTGGGCCGTGAGACGGCGGTGCACGCCGTCCTCGACCGCCTCATCTCTTACCTGCCCGACGTGATGCACGTCATCGTCGTCTCGCGCGACGTGCCGCCGCTGGCCCTCTCGCGCCTGCGCTCGCAGGACTCGCTCGCCATCATCGACCGCCAGGAACTCCTGTTCACCGACGACGAGACGCGCGAGCTGTTCCGGCAGGTCTTCGACCTCGAACTGACCCCCGGGCAACTGGCCGAGTACCGCGAGCGCACGCAGGGGTGGATAACCGCGCTGCAACTGGTCAGGCAGTTCGCGCAGCGCGAGACGTTAACGTCGGCGGGGGCGCAGGCGGGCGCGGCCGACCTCAACGAAATCCTGCGGCGGTCGGAGCACGACATCTTCGACTACTTCGCCGAAGAGGTCTTCGCCGACGAGCCCGAAGACGTGCGGCGCCTCCTGCTGCGCGTCTCTCTGCTCGACCGCGTCGAGCTGGACGTGTGCGCCCGCCTCTACCCGGAGGTGAACAGCCGGCACGTCCTGCCGGAGTTGGTGCGCCGCAACGTCTTCATGACGGTGGCGGGCGACAGCCGCGGCGGGGAGTACCGGCTCCACCCGCTCTTCCGCAGTTTTTTACAGCGGAGGCTGAGCCAGGAGTCGGGGCCGGGCGAGGTGGCCGCCGAGCACGCGCGGTGCGCCGACTGTTACCTCGAACGCGGCGAGTGGGAGCAGGCCGCGCGCCACCTCATCGCCACGGAGAACTTCGACCAGGCCGCGGCGGTCGTCGCCGAGCGGGGCGGACACTGGATCGCCGCGGGCGCGCTGGCCTCGCTCGTCTCACTCGTCGAGGTGCTGCCGGCCGAAGCGCTCAGGGCTCACCCGCGCGCCCTCTTCTACCGCGGCGAGGTCGCGCGGCTGCGCGAGGAGCTGGACTCCGCGCGCCTGCTCTACAGGCGCGCCGCCTCGCTCCTGCGCGAACGCGGCGACCGCGAGGGGGAGGCCGAAGCGCTCCGCTCGCTGGCGACCGTCGAGCGCCGGTACGGCGACCTCGAAACGGCGCTCGCCTACCTCGACCGCGCCGCCGAGCTGGCGGACGAAGATTCAATCGTGCGCGCCAAGTGCGCCGGCACGCGCGGGTTGTGTCTGATGGCGAAGGGCGAATGGACCGCCGCCGAACGCGAGTTCCGCGCCGCGTTGCAGGGCGCGGAAGACCACGGGGACGAGCACTACGCCCGTCTGATGTCGCACAACCTGGGGCTGCCGGCGCTGCTCCGGGGCGACTTCGAGGAGTCGCTGCGCTGGCTGCGGCGCACGCTCCAGTACCGCGGGAGCGCGCCGCAGATCCCGCAGGAGGCGGGCGTGCACCTCAACATGGCGCGCTGCCACCTTTGCCGGGGCGAGTTCGCCGAGTGCGAGAGCCACCTGAACCGCTCGCTCGAACTGTCACAACTCTTCAACCTGAGCGTGGTGCAGGGCGAGGTCTTCGAGACCTACGGCAACCTCCACCGCGAGCTGCGGGAGCCGGCGCGGGCCGTGGAGTTCTACGCGAGGGCGGCGCGCATTTATAAAGAGGCCGGGCTCGACCTCGCGCGGCGCGAGTTGCCGGAAGAGCAGGCGATGCTCTCCGCGCAGGAGGGCGACCTGGACGCGGCCCGCTCGGCGCTCGACCAACTCGTCGAGGCGCGCGCCGCCCTGCAAAACGAGGCGGCGCTGAAGTCGGCCGTGCTGGCCCGCGCCCACGTCATGCTCGCGCAGGGCGAGCACGTGGCCGCGCGCGCCGAACTCGGCCCGGCCCTCGCCTACTTCCGCGAGCACGACTTTCACTACTACGAGGCGCAGGCTTCGATGCTGCTCGCCTCCTGCGCCATGGCCGCGGGGAGTGAGGGGGCGTGTGTGGAACACCTGCGGCGCGCGGTAGAACTGGCCGTGCGCTACGACTACGAGTACTGGCTCCGGCGCGAGGTGGAGCGGAAGCCTGAGTTGTTTTCGTTCGAACAGTCACACAAGCTGCTGCCCGGGGACCTCCGCCGGAGGCTCTCGGCAGTTCAGTCCCGACCTCCGAAGGCCCGCGAGCCGTCGCCGCCCGTGACTCAGCCGGCCTGCGACCTCACCATCAACATGCTGGGGCCGGTGGAAATCTACCGCGACCCTTCGCGCCCGCTCGCCCCGGACGCGTGGACGAGCAAGCGCGCGCGCGACGTCCTCTGCTTCGTCGCCTCGCGCCAGCACCGCCGCGCCTCGAAGGAGACGCTGGTCGACACCTTCTGGCGCGACGACGACCCCGAGAGCATCGAAAAAAAGTTCCACCCGACGATCTCCTACGTCCGCAAGGCGCTCAACAGCAACCAGCTCCTCCGCCAGAACTTCCTGCTCTACAAGGACGGAGAGTACCTGCTCAACCCCGAACTCTCTTACCGCTCGGACGTGGAGGTGTTCGACCGCCTCGTGGTCGAGGCGGCGGCGGCGCGCAGGGGCGGGCAGACCGAGCGCTGCCGACAGGCTTACGAGGAGGCCGTCTCCCTTTACCGCGGCGAGTTCATGCAGGGCACTCACGACGAGTGGGTCGAGGAGCAGCGCGCGTACTACCGCGAGCAGTACCTCCGCATGCTCGAAAAGCTCGCCGCCGCCGCGCAGGAGGCGGGCGAGTGGGAACGCTCGCTCACGCTCGCGCATCAAATCCTGCGCGACGACCCGTTCCGCGAGGAGGTCTACTGCCGCATCATGCGCGCGCAGGCGGCGCTGGGTAACCGCGGCGCCGTCAAGGAGCAGTACGAGACCCTCCGCAGCCTCCTGCAAAAGGAACTCGGCGTCGAGCCCGCGCAGGAGACGCAGCGGGTCTACCGCGAGTCACTCAAGTGAGCCGGCGGGCGCTCGCCGTCGGAGGATTTACCCGGCCCGGGGCTTTACTGTATCATCCGCAAGTCTCCGAGCGCCGGTAGTAGAAACGAACGGCCTCCGGAGCCGAGCCCCGAGTAAGTCGGACGTGCGTCCCCCGCGCCGCCGGCCCTAGTAGTCATCCTCACGTCTTATCCTTTAAGGCTTTAGAAGCAACGCCGTATCGGCCCAGCTATAACTATGCGTGCATTAAAAAGGTCACGAAAAGTCGTCGCCGTGCTCCTCGCCTGCGTGCTCTGCGCGGGCGCTGCGACGGCCGGCGTGAGCGTCAGACGCGGGGAAGGCATCGCCCTCAGCGACGCG
Organism: Pyrinomonadaceae bacterium; assembly: GCA_036389235.1. Classification (GTDB taxonomy): domain Bacteria; phylum Acidobacteriota; class Blastocatellia; order Pyrinomonadales; family Pyrinomonadaceae; genus QHXN01. The sequence continues at coordinate 7,874 of DASVQJ010000346.1, forward strand.
GACGGAATCACCTTCGCCGGCGTCAACGGCCTCTCGGCCACGGGGAGCGACGACCTGCTCGCCTTCAAAGTCAACGGCCTCAGCGCGACGGGCTCCGACGGCCTCTCGGCCACGGGGAGCGACGGCCTCTCCGCCACGGGTTCTGACGGCGTCCCGTACGCCGGGGCCGACGCGCTCTTCGCGCGGGGCGTGGACGCCATGACCGTGGCCGCGGCCGACGGCCTCAGCGTCACGGGTTCCGACGGCCTCGTCGTGACGGCCTCCGACGGCTCACGCTCACGGGTTGACTCGCTCCTGCTCAGGAAGGCCGAAGGCATCAGCGCGACCGGCTCGGACGGCCTCTCCGCGACCGGCTCGGACGGCCTCAGCGCGACCGGCAGCGACGCGCTCTACCTCGCACGCGCCAACGGCCTCTCCGCGACGGGCTCGGACGGCCTCAACGTGGAGCGCGCGCAGGGCATCACCGCGACCGGCAGTGACGGCCGCGTCTTCTCCATCGTGCCGAGCGGTGTCCGCATCGAGGGCGCGGACTTCTTTATGGCGACCGGCGCCGACGGGGTGACGCTGCAAGGAATTGACGGCCTCAGCGCGACCGGCTCCGACGGCCTCTCGGCGACCGGCTCCGACGGGCTCAGCGCGACCGGCAGCGACGCCGCGCGGCTCACGGGCCTCCAGAGTCTCGACCCCGAACTCGCCCTCCTCCTCGACCGGGCCGCCGACGACAGCAACATCAACGCGGCCGTCGTCTACCACCGACAGCCGACCGAGGCGGACTTCGCGGACCTGCGGCTCAACGGCATCACGGGCGGCACGCGCTACCGCGCGCTACCCGTCGTCGCCGTGACGGCGACCCGCCGGCAACTCGTCAGCGTCTCGCGCCTCCCGGCGGTGCGCTCCGTCTACGGCAACCGCACGCTCCAGACGACCTCCGACCCCTACCTCGCCCCGGCGGGCGCCGACCGCGTCGCGCGCGACACGGAGCTGACCAGCTTCAACGCCGGCCTGCCCGTGAGCGGGCGCGGCGTCACGGTGGCGGTCATCGACACGGGCCTCGACGGCACGCACGGCGACCTCGCGGGGCGCGTCGCGCAGAACGTCAAGCTGGCCGACACGCAGAGCCTGGGCGTCGGATTTACTTACCCCGCCGGCGTCGAGAACGTGCCGAACACGGATCAAGCTTACGGCCACGGCACTTTCGTCGCGGGGATGATCGCGGGCGACGGCGCGCGCTCGGGCGGCGCTTACAAGGGCGTCGCCCCGGGCGCGAAGCTCGTGGGCCTGAGCGCGGGAGACTTGAACCTCTTCCACGTGCTCGCGGGCTTCGACTACATACTCGCGCGCCCCGAACTCGGCGTGCGCGTCGTCAACTGTAGCTTCTCGGCCGAGACGGTCTACGACGAGCACGACCCCGTCAACGTCGCCACGCGGATGCTCTACGAGCGCGGCGTCAACGTCGTCTTCTCGGCCGGCAACACGGGGCCGGGCCTCCACACCTTGAACCCTTACGCCGCCGCGCCGTGGGTCATCTCGGTCGGCACGACCGACCAGCGAGGGCGCCTCGCGGCCTTCTCCGCGCGCGGCGAGTTCGGCGGCCTCGCCACGCACCCGACGCTGGTCGCGCCCGGCGTGAATGTCGTCGGGCTGCGCAGTTCGGGGGCGAGTCTCGTCGCCGCCGGCGGCGTCACCTCCTCGCGTCGCCTTTCGGCCGCCGAGAGCCTGTACTACACGACGGGGACGGGGACGAGCTTCAGCGCGCCGCAGGCGGCCGGCGTCATCGCGCTGATGCTCGAAGCCAACCCCGGCCTGACGCCGCCCGAGGTGCGCGACATCCTACAGCGGACGGCGACGCCGCTCCCGCCCTACTACCGGCACGAGGTCGGGGCCGGGATGCTCAACGCGCACGCGGCCCTGCTCGAAGCGGCCTTCCCCGAACGGCTCATCGGCGTCTGGCGGGCCACGCTCGACCGCGGGCAGGTGCGCTTCGTGGGCGACCCTTCGCAGCAGTTCGGCGGCACGGCGCAGCCCCTCTCGGGTTACGAAACATACTTGAGCGTCCCGGAGGGCGCGCTCCTCGCCTCCGTCCAGATCGCGTGGGGGCCGGTCTACAGCACGAACGACCTCGCGCTCGCGCTCTACGACGGGGGCGGCGTGCGGCGTGCCTCGTCGAACGAACTCAACGCGCCGGGCCTCACCGGCCGGCGCGAGCGCGTCGCCGTCGGTTCGCCCGCGCCCGGGCGTTGGCGGGTTAATGTGACGAACACGTTGGGACTCGCGGGGACGCCGCAGCAGTTCTCCGGCGTGCTTGAGGTGACGCGCGCCGTGTACGCGCCTTTGACTGACCTGGACGGCCTGAGCCCGACGGCGCGCGAGGATGTCAATCAGAACTTACGTTCGTACGTGATGTTGCCGCTCGGCGGCTCGTTCCGCCCGGCGTTCGGCGTGACGCGTGCCGACCTGGCGATGACGCTCGTGCTCGGCGCCCGCGTCCCGCAGTACGCGCCGGGTCAGCCGAACTACCCCGACGTGCTCGACCGCACGACCACGCTCTTTGTCGAGAGCGTGCAGGCCGCGCCGGGCGGCGCCCTCTTCGCGGACGTGGCGCCGGGCGCGCGCTTCAGGCCGGACGACATGGCTGACCGCCTCACGTCGGCCGTCGCGCTCGTCCGCGCGGCCGGGCTGAGGGCCGAGGCCGAGGCGAGGGCCGGGGCGCTCTTAAACGTGGCCGACGCCTGGGCCATCCCTTCGCCGTTGCGCGGTTACGTGGCCGTCGCGCTTGAGCGCGGCCTGCTCAACGCGGAGGGCGGCTCGTTCCGCCCGCAGGGCGCGCTGACGAGGCTCGAACTCGCCCACGCGATGAGCGTTATCGCCGGACGTGCCGCCGAGTAACGGCCGGGCCTTCAAGACTTTAACGTCGCGCCCGACACCCTGCGAGGTGTCGGGCGCGATTTTTTTCAGGGTCTCCAAGCGCCGGCCAAGAATTAGCCAAGCCCCCGCCGTTAGACTGCGTCGTCAGTTATTGAAATAGGTAGAGAACTGGCAAGGTTGTCCGGCGCAACCCTGTCGGACACCCCACCCGCCGCCCAAGGAAACATTCGTGATGAGAAAATCGAGAACCCCGAAATCGAAGAGTGCTTTGAAAACGCTCGGCGTGGCCGCCGGCGCGATCTTCGTTTTGACAATGCTTTTCGTCGCGTCCCAGACGTTGACGGCGGACGCCGCGAGCCCGACCTCCACGACGCTCAGCCCGACCGCCACGGCGCCCGTCACCTGGACGGGGACGGCCATCGGCGGCGGCGCCCTCAACGCCGCGCCCGTCGTCGGCAGCGAGACCCTCTGCCGCGACGGGCTCACCTGCGACACCTTCACCCTGAACGTCGGCGGGACGGCCGCCGCCTGGGCGGGCAAGGTCGTGCGCGTCAAGATCGAGTGGAACCTCCCCGTCACCGACTACGACCTCTACATCCACAAGGGTTCCAACTCCGGCCCGCTCGTCGCAAGCTCCGGCCGCGGCATCACGTCGCCGGGAGACCTGCTGACGGTGGAGGACACGACGATTGACCCGTCCGCGTCGGGCACGGGCGTCTACACCGTCCGCGCCGTCTACTACGCGGCCACCACCATCGACCAGTACCGCGGGAGCGCCGGCGTCGAGTTGAAGCCCGCCGCGCCGCCGACGCCAGCGGCCACGCCCTCGACTGCGACGCCGCCGAGCTACCAGAACTTCGCCGCGCCTTCGGGGCTCGGCGACAGCGCCGGCGAGCCGACCATCGGCACCAACTGGAACTCGGGCGCCGCCATGTTCATCTCCGGCCTTGAGACGCTGCGCGTCCGCTTCAACGACTCGGCCACGCCGGCCACCGCGACCTGGGATGACGTCAGCGCGGCGAACACCTCGCTCACCACCCTCGACCCGATTCTCTACACCGACAGCGACGCCGGCGGGCACCGCACCAACCGCACCTTCGTCTCGCAGCTCGCGGGCAAGGCCAGCCTGATGTCGTTCACCGACGACGACGGCGCCACGTGGACGCCGAGCCAGGGCTCGGGCATCAACTCGGGCGTCGACCACCAGACCATCGGCGGCGGCCCCTACGCGCGCAACGCCGACGGCTCGCTCAAGGGCGGCGCGGTGCAGTTGCCCGGCCTCGACCTCCAGACCTACCCGAACGCGGTCTACTACGCCTCGCAGGACATCGGCCTCGCGCAGATCGCGCGCAGCGACAACGGCGGGCTGACCTTCGGCGTATCCGTCCCGATGTGGACGCTGGTGCAGTGCGGCGGCCTGCACGGTCACATCAAGGTCGCGCCCGACGGCACGGTCTACGTCCCGAACAAGTCGTGCGGCGGCCAGCAGGGCGTCGCCGTCTCCGAAGACAACGGCCTGACGTGGGGCATCCGCACCGTGCCCGGCAGCACCCCCGGCGACACCGACCCGTCGGTCGGCGTCGGCGCCGACGGCACGGTCTACTTCGCCTACGCCGACGGCGACGGCCGCTCGCGCGTCGCCGTCTCGCACGACCGCGGACTAACTTGGGTGAACGTCTCGGACGTCGGCGCCTCCCACGGCATCAAGAACACGGTCTTCCCGGCCGCCGTCGGCGGGGACGCGAACCGCGCCGCCGTCTTCTTCCTCGGCACGACGGCCGAGGGCGCGAACGGCCGCGGCACCGACATGACTTTCAACGGCACATGGTTCGGCTACGTCGCCACGACCTACGACGGCGGCCAGACCTGGGTCACGGTCAACGCGACGCCGGGCGACCCCGTGCAGCGTGGCGTGGTCTGCACCGCGGGCACGACCTGCCCCGGCACGACGCGCAACCTGCTCGACTTCAACGACCTGACCGTGGACAAGCAGGGGCGGGCGCTGGCGGCCTTCGCCGACGGCTGCGTCACGGCCGCGTGCGTCGGCGGCGCTGACAAAAACGGCGACGGCCTCATCGACGGCAACGACAACGACGGCGCGGCCCGCGCGACCATCATCCGCCAGTCGGGCGGCAGGTCTTTGTTCGCCGCCTTCGATTAACCCGCCCGCGGTCGCCGTGGCCGGAAGGAAACTTGGACTGTCGTCGGCGGCCGCCTTGTCGGGAGGCGGCCGCCGGCCGACCGACGAGCCGGCGGGTGATTCTTTCGAGTCGCCCGCCGGCGCGCGTCTTGCGCCGCCCGGAAGACGCGCCGCCTCGGCCGGGCAACGTTTGACAGACTCGGCCCGAGGCGGCATTCATGTTCAGTATGATGAAAATAGTCGTCACCATCTGCTGTCTGCTTCTGCTCGCCGCGGCGTGCGCCACGGCGGTCGAGCCGAAGCCCGAAATACTCGGCGTCCGCCTCGGGATGAGTCGGGAGGAGGCGCACGCGCGCCTGCGAGGCATCGGCAAGTTGGAGAAGGAGGAGCGAAGGCAGCAGGAGGTCTGGCGACTCACGGATGACCCCAACTACTCACACCTCATGGTCGCTTATAATAAAGAGTACACGTCGGTGCGCTACGTCACGGCGGTGGCGAACGAGCAGGGCCGCCGCCTCCGCTACGCCGACGTCATCGACCCCGGCCGCGCCCGCCTTGAGAGCACGCAGGCGAGCCGCAGCTACACGCTGGAGACCCCGGCGCGCGCGGGCCGACCGGGCTTCGTAGCCAAAGTAATCGGCGACGACCCCACGTATTTGAAATATTACTCCGTCGAGCTTGCCGACCAGGATGAGGAAGGCGACGATGAAGAGTAACGGCCGTGGTACCGGGCGGCCCGGCCGGTAGTGTTGCGGGAAAAGCTTTGAGCCGCGAAGTGGCCCTGTGGCGGCTTCCGTTAAGCAGCGACCCCGAAGAGGTTCTCGGCGAACTTCACCTGTCCTATCGCGTCTCTACCGTCTACCCTTTTCAACTGTCCCTTCCTCATCATGTGAAGCGCTTCGATGCCTTCTAAAGCCCGCCCGGCCGTATGAAACGAGCGGAGGCATTGCGCCGCCCGCCACCTTCTTCTGATGGCTCTGTGATCTTGCTCGATAATGTTGTTAAGGTAGTTGACGCCTCGCCGTACCTCCCGCATTTTTCTTGCGACACAGCCACCCCGCCTTTTCGGGACAATCGGTAAAATCAACTTACTTCGTCACGGCAATAGTATATAATTCCGCGTGCCCAATAACCTCACTCTGTTTTAAACGAATCGTCTTCATTCAAAACGAAATCGACTGCGTAGTTTAGCCGTCTGTGGCGTGGCGAAGTGGCCTCGGCTTTGACGCCCCACCGCGAACGCTGCCACCCGGAAGTCGATGCGTGTCGCGCGTGAGCACGCCCTTACTCTGGGTGTCCGCGAGGCATTACCGCCGCACGACTGAAGGAATCAAACCGCGTCGGTACTCTCGACCGTCCGGTTCTGATTCCGTTGCGAGTAAGGGGGGTTATGGATCCGAGGGTGCTAAAAGTAATCGGTATTATGAGGAGTAGATTTCAGAGGCCCATGTCGGTAAGCAGTTTGGCCGCATCCGTCAACCTGTCTCCGTCACGTTTCCAGCACCTATTCAAAGTAGAGACAGGGGCGACCCCGCTGAGCTACCTGAAGGCCCTGAGAATCGAAGAGGCGCGTAAGTTATTAGAGACCACCTTCCTGACGAATCAGGAAATCATAGCCAGGGTCGGCATCCGCGACGACAGTCACTTCGCGAGGGATTTCAAGAAAGCCCACGGCTTGAGCCCGGGTCAATACAGAGCGCGCCACTACTCTCAGAACGCCCCGGCCACGCCGGTCACGCCGAGTAGCAGTATTGGCTAATAGATAGCAGAACCAGCCAACAACTTCTTCTTGCGTAAAGACACCGCTTGGAAAATAATCTGCGCGTCGTCAACCCCCACTCGACGTAGTTTCATTTCGGGTCGGGTTTCGCACCGGGCCGCCCCGGAACTCTGAGGAGCAGAAAAGTGCTACGCCTGCTTCCCGCAACGCACCTCGCGAATTTAACCGGTGACGCGGCCACTCGGCGTCGGTCTCTCAACTGACCCGGCGGGCTTCAAACAGTACCCCTCACCTGCCCCAGACAGAACAGGACGCACCGAAGCGTTAGTTTGAGCCGAAAGCCCCGACGGCGAGGAACGGCGTGGGGGAGGCGTGTGCGCTCGGCACAAGCGCGCCCGTGTGCCTTCCGGACGCCCCGCGACGGGTGACAGCTTTCAGTCAGTTTTTGACAACTAACCTCACTGCTCCCTTAACCACCGCTGTTGCTTACCACGAACGGCCTGTCACCCGATGACCGGGGTGGGCGCGCCGCTCGGACGGGAGCTAATCCGTCGGCGTTGGAGTGGCGGCGGGGGCGGGGGACTAACCGCTTAAACGCGAAGGAGAAAGAGAATGAGAAACCTCAAGATCAACGGGTTGGCACTCTTCCTGTGTATCGTCGGGCTGGTGGCGGAAGCCAGCGCGCAGGTGCCCAAGCCCAACGTCTACGACGGCGGCAACAGGTGGATTATCACGGCCTTCGACGACAGTTCCCCGGTTCACCAGCAGTGGGGGTCGCAAGGCATCTGCTTCCTCCCTTACGCGGTGGTCGGGACGCACATCCGGGGCATCTGGTACTCCGACACCTTCCCCAACTGGAGCGGCCGCTACAGCCAGGAGGGCGACAACCTTCTGATGCACGGCAACTGGGCGAACTTCCGCGGGAGCGACGGGATGGTCATCGACCTCTTCGCCGGGACTTCGCCGAAGGACGTGGGCGGCGGGCAATGGACGGAGTGGTGGAATTTCGGCGCCCACGGCACCACCATCGGCTTCGCGAACGCCCGCCTCAGTCGCGTCAGCAAGTGCCCGCTCCCCACGAACGTCACGACGCTGACCCAGGCGGAGCTTGAGAAGTACGCCACGGACAGCTCCGCCAGAGTGAGCCCGCGTCTGCGCAAGGACGGCACGGTGGCGGATCACCCGGCCGACCCCGAGCAGGTGCCGCTCCCGGAAGAGCCGCAGCCCTAGTAAGCAACCGCAACCTCATCACGCCGTGCCGATGACGGCTTGAAAGAGACGGGGACGACCAAGCCGCCCCCGTCTCTTTCCGTCTTACGTCCTGATTTTATGGAGTCGGAAGGTAATCGCCTTTTCTCGACTACCGACAAACATGCGGGCGGCCGACACCGTCCGTTGACCGGCCTGATGTTTCGTCGTATGATTCGGCCGTCCCAGAAACGCCTCACCTCATCCAGTCATCAGGAGATAAATCAATGCCAGAGAACAAAGACGCACGCGCATGTCAGGAATCCGAGGGCACCCTGCCGTTCTTCGCCCGCTTCCTCGAAGGCCAGAACAGAGACGGAATGGAGAACGCGACGCTGAAATATCCGTCCGACTGGGACGAGATGGATCAGACCCAGAAGTACCCGTCCGACAGCGACGAGGGCGAGCCGTGGCATAACTTCGCCGGGTAGTCGGCCGGGGGGAGCCACGCGACCGTCGGGCAACTGCCGGGGCAGGTCGGCCCGCGAGGCGTTCAGGATGCCGGCTCGCGTCGAAGCCCCGGCCGCTGGAAGTTCTTCCTCTTCCCGCCCGTGGGCGGCCCGCTTCATAAGCGGGCCGCCCACGGGCGGCACTCCCGAGCTTTCCCTCTCGAACGCATGTCTTCAAGCTCAACGCGTGCCGGCGTCCTGTTACTGACGCACAGCGGGGATTTCTACACCATTGACCTGGTCGCCGAAGCCCTCGCGCGCAAAGGCGCGCGCCCGTTCCGCCTGAACACAGACCTCTTCCCCTCCGCAGTCAAGCTCTCGGCCCGCGCGGGGGACGACCGCGCCGCGCAGCTCGTCTCGGAGACGGGCGCGCGCATAGCCGCCGAAGAGGTGCGCGCCGTCTGGGCGCGGAAGCTCTGGGCGCCGCGGATGGGTGACGACCTGGACGAGCGTTTTCGAGAGATGTGCGTCAGGGAATCCGCCGCCGCGCTCGAAGGCTTCCTCGATGCGCTCCACGACGCACGCTGGGTCAACGACCTTCAGCGGGAGCGCGCGGCCGAGAACAAACAGCGGCAACTCCGCGTCGCCGCGCGGGCGGGCCTGCGCGTCCCCCGCACGCTCGTCACTAACGACCCCGAAGCGGCCCGGCAGTTCTTCGCCGAGACCGAAGGCCGGATGGTGGCGAAACTCCTCCGGCCGCTCACGGTCAGCATGACGGCCGCCCCCCTCTTCGTCTACACGAGCCGCGTCCGCGAGGAAGACCTCGCCGACGCGGAGACTCTGCGCCACAGCCCGATGGTCTTTCAGGAGCTGATTCCGAAGGAGCGTGAGCTGCGCGTCGCGTGGGTGGCGGGCGAAGCCTTCGCGGGCGCGCTGGACGCGAGCGGCACGTCGCGCGGACAGACCGACTGGCGGAGGGCCGCGCCCGGCGAGTGTCAATGGCAGGCGGCCGAGTTGCCCGCCGAAATCTCAAGCGGCCTACGGGCCATGATGTCCGAGCTGGGGCTCGTCTACGGCGCGGTCGATTTAATCCGCACCCCCGCGGGCGAGCACGTCTTCCTTGAGGTCAACCCCGGCGGCGAATGGGGCATGCTCGAACGCGACCTCGGCCTGCCCATCTCCGAGGCCATCGCGGAAGAATTATTAAGTGACGAGTGATGAGGGATGAGTGATAAGAAAAGACCCCCTTGCTCTTTCTCATCACTCATCACCCGTCACTCATCACCCTGAATCTTATGTCCGTTCTCATCATCACACACAGCGGAGACAACGAGAGCGTCTCGATGGTGGCACAGGCCGTCGCGCGCAAGGGCGGGGAAGCGATCCGCTTCGACACCGACCGCTACCCGACCGAGGTGCGCCTCTCGGCCTACTACGGCGGAGCCGGCGGCGACGAGCGCCTGACGCTCACGAACGACGAAGGCGAGTTCGACCTCCGCGGAGTCACCGCCGTCTGGCACCGCCGCCTCAGCTTCGGGTCGCGGCTTCCGGCCACGCTCGACAGGCAGTTGCGCCACGCCTCCCTCGGGGAGACGCGCGCCGCCGCCCAGGGCATGCTCGCCAGCCTCAAAGCCTTTCGCATGGACGACGTGCGGCACATTCGTCACGCCGAAAACAAGCAGCTACAGTTACAGGTCGCGCGCGAACTCGGGCTGGAAATCCCGCGCACGCTGACGACGAACGACCCCGCGGCCGTGCGCGCCTTCGCCGCAGGGTGCGAGGGCGGGATGGTGACCAAGATGCTCTCGTCCTTCGCGGTTTACGAGGAGGGGCGGGAACTCGTCGTCTTCACCAACCGGGTGAAGCCGGAAGACCTCGCAGACCTCTCCGGCCTGAGCCTCTGCCCGATGACTTTTCAGGAGATGATTCCGAAGGCGCTTGAGCTGCGCGTCACCGTCGTCGGCGACCGCGTCATGACGGCTTCCGTCGACTCGCAAGCCTCCGCGAGCGCGGCGCACGACTGGCGGCGTGACGGCCTCGGGCTGATCGGGGAATGGAAGACTTACGAGCTGCCGCGCGGGGTCGAAGAAAAAGTCCTGCGCCTGATGGACTACTTCTCCCTGAACTACGGCGCGATTGACGTCATCGTCACGCCGGACGGGCGGCACGTCTTCCTGGAGGTCAACCCCGTCGGCGAGTTCTTCTGGCTCGAACGCTACGCCGGCCTGCCCGTCTCCGACGCCATCGCCGACATCCTTCTGGGTCACTCCCGGCGCCGCCAGCCAGCCGCCCCCTCCTCTTCCTGAATCGTCCTCGCGGCCCCGCCCTGCCGCCCGTTCCGGCGCCCGGGATGCGCGAGCCTTTACTATTGACTTCGCCCCCCCGCGGACATATCTTTCACCGCACTCCAAGGGTTATGGCCGGCGAGATGCTTCGCCGGCCTCACGCAACGCTCGTCGTCGGAAACCCTTCCGCCGAACGAGGGTAAGCGGCTCACTTCCGCGGAGAGTACGACATGAAAGACACGTCGGCCGGAGTCCTGCCAAAGTTCCTCCTCGTCGTCGCAACCCTCCTCGCCGGCACGTCCGCCCCGCCCCCACGCGCCGCGCAGCCGAAGGCACAAAGCGCCCAAGGGGCCACATCGTCGAAGGCTTTCATGCGCGTCACCGTCGGGCAGGGCGAGGTTCGTCGTGAGCCGTTCGTGCTGACGAGCGATTGCCTGCCACACCTCATCAGCCTGCGCAGCGAGGCCGACTTCTTCCGGTTCGAGCAGCCGACGGAGTCCGTCCTCGTCGGGCGGGACAGGCCCGTGACGCTCAACGCCCTCGTCGACGCGACGAGACTGAAGCCGAAGCTCTACAGCTTTACGGTGACGGTCAAGTGCCTCAACTGCGGGAGCGTGAAATGTAACCACCGCGTCACCAGGCTGCCCATCGAAGTGGAGGTCGTCAAGCCGTCCGAGTCCCCGACGCCCACGCCCACATCCGAGGCGGAGTTGGAGGAGCTGTCTAAGAACGGCCCGGCCATCCCTGACACCTTCCCGCTGAACGACCTCAAGTTCAGGGCTTTGTTCAGGTGGGGCTGGTCGGTGCGCCTGGTCTTCGAGCTGGCGCAGCCCGGCGTCGTCACCCTGACGGTCTACCCTGACGGTTACGACCGCCCCCTCGTCTACGAGGGGCGTGGGCTGACCGCGGGAGTTCACGAGAAGTCGTTCGCCCTGCCGGACGCCGCACGGGTACGGCGGCCGGACGCCACCGGCGCGGCCACCTACTCCGTCAGGGCCGTGACCGAAGGCACGCCCGCCGAAGGCGTCGAGCCTTTCTTCCTCCGCTCGTTGGCCGCGGGCGGCGCGGGCGCCGGGGCGCCGCGCGGCGACCGCGTCGCCGCGCCTATGGGTGACTACGCGCCGCCCGGAGGCGCGCGCCTGACCGACGCGTCTTACGGCCTCGCCGGCGCGTGGGGCCGCGCGGCGGCGCCGCTCGGGATCGAGGAGGTCACCTTCGCGCCGCGCGACGTGCGCGTCGTCGGAGACCGCCCCACGGCGAACGCCCCCTACAGTTTTCGCGCCACGCTCCCTTTCAACGGCGGCGCGAAGGCGGTGGTGCGTCTGGTCAACGGCGGCAGTTCCACCGCGGTGAGCGGCCAGTCTTTCGGGAGGCTGGAGGCGGGCCAGACCGTCAACGGGGCCTGGGACTGTCTGAAGGAGGGGGCGCCGTCGCTGGGCCGGCACAGGCTGATGGTGCGGGCTTGGTACACCGTGCAGAGCGGCGGCGATTACGAGTTCGATCACTCGGCCGACTCGGTGCTCGTCCGGCGCTGAAAGCCCCCGCGGGGGTCGGAGCGAAACGCGATGCGCGTCACACCGCAGGCATGTGAGAAGTCCGAGGCCCTGGTCTTCATCAACTACCGCCGCGAGGACGCGAGCGGCTACGCCGGCCGCCTCTACGAGTGGCTGAGCGGGCGCTTCGGCCGCGAGCGCGTCTTCATGGACGTCAGCGCCATCACGCCGGGCTCGGACTTCGTCAAGGTCATCGAGGAGGAGGTCGCGGCCTGCGAGGCGGTGCTGGTCATCATCGGCCGGCAGTGGCTCGACTGCAAGGCCGACGGCCGCCGCCGCCTCGACGACCCGCGCGACTTCGTGCGCGTCGAGATCGCCGCGGCCCTCGCGCGCGACGCGCTCGTCATCCCCGTGCTCGTCGAGGGCGCGGCGGTGCCGCGCGAACAAGACCTGCCCGACGTGTTGAAGCCGCTGGCGCGGCGCCACGCGCTTGAGCTGAGCGACGAGCGCTGGGAGTACGACGCGGGGCGCCTGCACGACACGCTGGAGAAGAGCCTTGAGAAGAGGTCGGGCGGCGCGGCGGGCGCGCGGACTTCGCGGCTCCTGCGGCCCGACCTCGGGCGCTACTGGCGTCTGTTCCCCGTGCGCCTCGTCGCGGGGCTGTTGCTCTTGTCCGCGGCGCTCGCGCCGCAGGTGCGCCTCGCCTACCGCCCCGAGCCGGTCAGCCTGGAAGAGACGGGCAAGTTCTCGCCCGCCGCGGCGAGGCTCGGGCGCGAGGTGTTGACGATAGAGGCCCCGGCGCCCGACGCCGGGGGGCTCCTGCTCACGCACGTCGGCAAAGCCGGCGAGATCGTTGACCTCGGCTTCGAACGCGCGCGGCTCGACGGCGAGACCCTCGTGCTGTTCGGCGAGCAGAACCCTCCCACGAGCCCGTCGCCCATCGACTACGTGACGACGCGGCCCGCGCCCGGCGCGCCGGGCGAGCCGTGCCGCACCTTCATCCGGGTTCGCGCGGCCGACCCGCGCCGGCCCCCTTCGGCGCTGCACTTCTACCAGAAGCCCGCGCCCGACGCCGTGCGCGCGGTCGAGTTGAAGGCCGACGGCGGCGTGCTGGTGAGCGTGGACACGGACATGCCCGACGAGGGCGACGGGCGCGCGCCCGGCTGCGGGAAACTGCTGCAAGTCGCGCCCGGCTTCTCCGCGCCCGTCAGCGGCGTCTCGACCGTCGGCGTGGTCGCCGAGGCGGACTCGGGCGCGCGCTTCAGCTTCAGCCCGGCGACGAAGAATGATTCGCTCTGGAACGGCGCCGAAGGTTTCTTCCAGCCCTTCGCCTTCGGGAAAGCCGCCCCCGCGGTCCTGCGCGCGCGCGCCGTCGAGGTCAGGGCACTCGGCGGGCAGGCGTCCGGCGCGGCACCCGCCCTCGGCGCGCGCAGCGTGGACGGCGGCGAGCCGCTCAGCGTCGAGAGCCTTCAGGTCGGCCCCGACCGCCTACAGGTTCAGGTCACCGGCGTGGGGTTCCTGAAGGTCAACGGCGAAGACCACGCGGACCCGCTCGGCCGCGTGAGAAGGCACCCGCTCCCCTCACTCCTGCTCGCCGCGGCCGACGCCGCGCTCCTCGCCTGGGTCGTCCACCTGCTCGTCGGCAGGCGGCGCCCGCCGTTCAGTTAGGCGCGGCGCGGGCGGGACGGAGGTGAAGAAATTATTTGACAACCGGGCGAGCCGGGATTAGTCTTTGCGGCCTACAAGCTCGTTAACCTTTGCCGAGAGTCAGCCGGATGCCCCAGCCCCCTTACGTGCGGCGTCTTGAGAAGCTAAAGATTTAATCAGCTTGCTCGCGCCCTACTCACTTTAGAAGTTACATCCAGCCTTGGAGGGAAGATGATGTGCGGCTTCTCCCGCCCCCGCATCTTTTGGTTCCGGAAGCAGTGAGACTGCTTTCACACCCGGAGCCGTGTCCGGCTGTCGGAGGGTAATAGAAAATCCGACCGCTTTGTAACTGGTCTCGTCACCTCGCAATAACGGCCCGCGCAACCACGTCGTAGACTTCTCTGCCCGAGTTATCCCGACCGCGATGTGGCACGCCAGTTGTTGGCTCTCTGACCCGCATGGATCAGCAGGGCGACACCGGCAGCCAATCAACCCAGGGCACGGCGGCACCACAGTCCGAGTCTGAGCTGGCCGAGGCGATCCTCGGCTACCTCTCGGAATACCCGCAGGCGATGGATACCCTCGAAGGTATCTCGGAGTGGTGGGTGATGAGGGCGCACGTGCGCGTGGAGCTGGGCACGCTGGTGCGCGTGCTGCGGGAGTTGACCGAGTGCGGCTATCTGGAGGAGACCGGGCCTGAGGAGAACCCGCGCTACCAGCTTAAGTCCCGGCCCCCCGCGGACGATTAATTTTCACCGACGCGTCGGGCGTCTACAGCTATGGAGAAACTAATCCGCCACCTCCGCGACATGCGCACCTGCGAGAAGCTGATCGGGACATCTCCGGCTTTCTTAAAGTCCACCGAGCACCTTCACGCCACGGCCGCCAGCGACTCGCCCGTGCTCATCAGCGGCGAGACCGGCACCGGCAAAGAGCTGGTCGCGCACGCGATCCACTACCTCAGCGAGCGCGCCCCTTACCCGTTCGTGCCCGTCAACTGCGGCGCGCTGCCCGACACCCTCTTAGAGACCGAGCTGTTCGGCCACGAGCGCGGCGCTTTCACCGACGCGCACGCCAAGCGCGAAGGGTTGATTGCCCAGGCCGGCACCGGCACGCTGTTCCTCGACGAGGTTGACGCGCTCTCGCCGAAGGCGCAGGTCACGCTCCTGCGCGTGCTACAGGACAAACGTTACCGGCCGGTCGGCGGCGGGCGGGAGCGCGGCGTCAGCCTGCGCATCCTGGCGGCGACGAACGCCGACCTCGAAAAGCTGGTGCAGGCCGGGCAGTTTCGCAACGACCTCTATTACCGCCTCTGCGTCTTCTTCGTTCACCTGCCGCCGCTGCGCGAGCGCAGGGACGACATCGCCCTGCTCGCTTCGTGGTTTCTGAAGAAGCACGCGCGCGCCTCCGCCCCGGAACCCCGGCTGATGCCGGCCGCCCTGGCCGAGCTGGAGGCTTACGACTGGCCGGGCAACATCAGGGAGTTGGAGAACGCCATCATCCGGGGCATCCACCTGACGCGGACCGAGGACATCGAGGCCGCGCACCTCGGACTCTCAAGACACGCCGGGCCGCCCCCCCCGGCCTCCCGGGCCGCAAACAACTCTTTACGTCCGTTCAAGCTCATCAAGCAGCAGGTGATCGAGGCGTTCGAGCGGGATTACCTGATCCGCCTCCTGCGCGCACACCACGGCAACGTCAGCCACGCCGCGCGGACGGCGGAGAAAGAGCGCCGCGACCTCGGCAAGCTCCTCAAGAAGTACCAGCTCGACCCTCGCCTTTTTAACTCGCCCGAATCTATCTAACCTCGTCGTCGGCGCGCCTCCGCCACGGCCGCGCGGGTCTCTGGGTGCACTTTACCGTACCGATGGGTGTTTTATTACCCGGCCCCGGGCGCCCCGCGGGCGCGCCCCGCCGTCAAAGTCTTTGACCTTACAAATCCCACATAGCTCAACGCCCCGGCTTCAGAATTGCACGTGGCAGACTCCCGTACCCGTCGTCCTCAGCAGCCGGCCCCCGGGGCCGTAGACCGTTAGTGTGCGGGAGATGCCGATGGAGATTAAGACCCCCGAGCTGCGCGATAAAGAGTTGGCGAAGGAGATACTCAACTTTCTGGCGGAGCGTTCGCGGCCTGTCCCGCTCGAAGAGGTCGCCGAGTGGTGGATCGTGCGGCCGCTCCGCGTTGACTTGAACGTCGTCGCGCGCGCGGTGCAGCGGTTGACCGAAAAGGGCCTGCTGGAAGCAGTCGGCGAGGGGCGCTCGCGGCTGTACCAGCTAAAGAGGCCCGCCGGAAGTCGGGACTGAGGGCGGAGAGAGCAGACCCGCGTAAGCGTGCGGCCCGCGCGGCGCCGACGGCCGCGCGGCGCCGGGTGTCGGCCGACCCACCGCGCGGCGTCCGGGCTTCATGCCCCCGCAATTTATTCGAACTAACACCGGAATCGCCGGGAGTTTAACTGGCAAGGGACTTGCTAGGGCAGAGCCAGGACACCATCTCGCCCGTGGGAGACGACGCGCGCCTTCGTCGCCCGCGGTTCCGCCTACCGTACTTTCGTTGACGGGGCGCGGCGCTCAGTTCGTCGGATATCAGGGAAGCAAAATGCCGTCGCTGACAGTAGACCTCATGGATAGCGCCGCGCCGTGGAGCGCCTTCGCCCCCGACGGCGTGACCCCTTCGGGCGAGCTGTCGCTGGCGATAGACGGCGCGCGGCCGCGCCCGCAGTCCGCGCCGCAGGCCGGCCGCGTGGCGGGCTCGGACAAGGCCATGCACCACAGCCTCAGGCGCAACCTGGCCGGCCTCGACCTGACCAACTTCGACGAGCTGAGGCTATGGGTTTACGCCGACCGCGCGGCCGACGGCACGCCCGCAAACCCTTTCGTCCTTGAGTTGACCCTGGGCAGCGCGGCGCTGGGGCTGGACGACCCGGCCAACACGTGGGCGCGTTACCTGCCCGCCTCGAAGCCGGGCGTGTGGGAGCCGGTGAGGCTGACCGTCGGCGACCTGCCCGCGGCGATCCGCGGGGCGGTGACGCGGATGCGCATCCGCTGCGTGGCCGACTCGCGCCCCTTCCGGTGGTACGTGGACGACATCCTGGCGGTGCGCGAGCGGATGATTGCGGACGTGGACGCCGCGCTCGTCGCGCGGCTCCACAACCTCCTCACCATCGGGGGCAACGCCGTGCCGGCCGTGATGCACCCGGCGGGCGGCGCGCTCGACCAGGACGCGCCGTTCTTCCACCTCACGCACTACGACATCGTCTGCTCGCGCGAGCGGGCGAGCGCGGCCCGGCCGCGCGGCGATTTCGCGGAGGACGGCTACAGCCTGCGCCCGCCGAGCAACGCCTACGAGCTTTACTACCAGATCACGGCGGAGGCGGACGACAGGGCGTCGCAGTCGCAGATGCTTGAGTTCGCCCTGCGGGCGCTGCCGCCGTTCGGGGACCTGTCGGTCAACGGCTTCCTCCTGCCGGTCGAGTCCGTCGTCGTCCCGCCCTTCGACCAGGCGGGCAGACTGCAAACCAACAGCATCCCGCTTTTTTACAAGGTCTCGACGCGGCAGGAGGTCGGCACGCCGGACACCGTCTCGCCGGCGCGCGCCGTCACCATCGGAGGCGACCTGCGGGCCTGAGCGGCGGCCCGCGTCCGTGAGAGGAGTAAGAGTGTGGGCGAAGAACAGCGCGTTCGCTATTACGTGACCAACCAACAGAACCAACCGCTCGAACTGCATCTGGCGGAGAGGGTGATCGTGCTCGGGGCGGGCGAAGAAGCAGAGGTGCGGGAGGATGAGCTGTCCACGCCCCAGCTCGGGGCCCTGCGACAGAACCGCCTGATTACTACTCGCGAAGCCGCAGACGAGGCGCCCGCGGGGGAGCCCGCCGCGGAGGCGCCCGCCGGGGCGGCGGAGGCTAAGCGCAGCGCGAAGAAGAGAGAGGGATAAATGGCATTCAACATCGGACTGAACGTCATCGAAGTCGACGGCTTGGGCGCACCCGCCATCGTCGGCGCAGCCACATCCGTCGCCGCTTTCAACGTCATCACCCAGCGCGGCGTGCCGAACACCGCGGTGCCCGTCACCAGCTTCCCGCAGTTCGTGGAGCGGTTCGGCACCTTCTTCCCGGGCGGGCTCGGCGCGTACCTCGTCAAGGGCTTTTTCGACAACGGCGGCCAGACGGCCTACATCAACCGCGTCACCTCCAGCGACCCCACGACCGGGGCGCTCACCGCGTCCGCCTCGCTCAACGACGGCGCGGCGGTGCCGACGCTCAAGCTCTCGGCCGGCTACCGCGGCGTCGACGACCCGGGGAAGTGGGGCGAGAGCGTCTACGTCATGACCACGGCCAACGCCGCGGAGACGAAGGTGCGCCTGGCCGAGACCGCGCCGGCGGCCGTCACGGGGGGCGTCCTGGCGGCGACCTTCGACATGAGCGCCATGCCTTCGCTGTTCGTGGCGGTGGACAACGAGGCCAACCCGACGGAGCTGACCTTCAAGGCCGCGGACTTCCCCGGCGGGCCGACCGTGGCGACGGCCGCGCAGGTGCGCGACGCGATCAACAGGCAGACGAACAAGGTCATCGCGTCCGTGACGGGCGACAACCGGCTCGTGCTCACCTCGACGGGCGCGACGGCGAAGCTGCAACGCGATTTTACGCGGCTGCGCGTCACGACCGCCAACGCCACGCTCGGGATGGCGGTCATGGCCAGCCCCGCCACGGGCACGCCGGCCGCCGTCACCACCACGGGGACGAAGCTCGCCGACGCCGGCCCCTTCAGCGTGGGCGACGCCGTCCAGATCAGCGACGGCGCCAACTCGGCGTTCACCAAACTGCTGAACATCAACCCGACCACGAGGGACGTGACCTGGGGGCCACCCGTGGCCAACATCGCCACCTTCACCGCCCTCAACATCCAGGTCAGGCGAGTCACCTTCAACCTCGCCGTCGCCTACGGGAGCAACGACAAGGAGCACGTGGTCGAGACCTGGAACGGCCTCTCCATGGAGAAGGACGCCGCCAACTACGCGGTGAGCGTGCTCAACGACCCGGTCGGCGGCTCGAAGTACGTCAACGCGACCAACCTCAACAGCGCGAGCACGGCCGGCGCCAACGTCCCGGCGCCCCTCGCCGCCTTCACCCCGCTCGTGAACGGGCGCGACGGCGCCCCGCTCTCCACCGACTTCATCGGCGACCCGGCGACGCACAAGGGCTTCTACGCCTTCGACTCGTGGGACGTGCAGCTCGTCGGGTGCGAGCGCACCGACCCGAACATCACGACCGCGGCGCTCGCCTACTGCGCGGGGCGCGGCGACTGCATGTACGTCGGCGCGGTGCCGCAGGGCTTCGTCGGCGCGGGGCAGGCGATCACCTACGGCAAGGCCTTCCAGGGCAAGAAGGTCTACGGCGCGCTCTACGGGCCGTGGATTAAAGTCCCCGACCCGGCCGGCGCCGGCGAGGCCCCGATCAAGACGCTGCCGCCCGTGGGCCACGTCATGGGCGTCTACGCGCGGGTCGAGACCACCCGCGGCATCTGGAAGGCGCCCGCGGGCGACGAGGCGAGCCTGCTCGGCGTGCTCGACGTCGAGTACCGCCTCAACGACACGGAGCACACGGCGCTGGTGAAGGAGGGCAGCGTCAACGGCATCCGGGCGGTGCCGCGCGCGGGCGTCGTCGTCGACGCGTCGCGGACGCTCTCGACCGACACGCGCTGGCTCTACGTCAACGTGCGGCTGCTCTTCAACTACGTCAAGAGCAGCCTCAAGAACGGGCTCCGCTGGGTGCGCCAGGAGCCGAACCGCGACACGCTCTGGGACTCGATCCGGCTCCAGACCGTCACGCCCTTCCTGCTGGGCCTGTGGCGGCAGGGCGCCTTCGGCACGGGCTCGCCCGAGCAGGTCTTCACCGTCATCTGCGACGCGTCGAACAACCCGCCCGACCAGGTGGATCAGGGCAACCTCAAGGTCGAGATCTATTTCTACCCGTCGAAGCCGGCGGAGACGATCATCATCATCGTGGGCCAGCAGCCGAGCGGCGCCACCGCCGGCGAGGCGTGACACGGAGGGACAACCGATGCCGAAAGTTAGCGACTTCTACGAGAGCCTCCGCGCCAACGAGTTCATCCTCGAAGTCGGCGGCGTGCCCAGCCCGAGCGTGAGCAAGGTTTCGGGGCTCAGCGAGGGCGAGATAGACACCATCGAGCAGCCCGACGGCGGCAGCAACCACGTCTACAAGGTGGCCGCCACCAAGATCAAGTTCGAGCCGCTCACCATCGAGCGTTACGTGGACGGCAGCGGCGACGACAAGCTCTTCCAGGAGTGGTTCCGCTCCACGTTCAAGCTCAACACCCGCACCAACGGCGGGTCGAGCGTGCGCCGGAACGGGATGGTCACGAAGCTGCACAACGGCCAGCCCGTGATGATCTTCTCCTTCAAGAACGCGTGGGTGAAGTCGTCGAAGTTCACCGACCTGGAGGCGGGCTCGACGACCCTGATGAAGCAGACCATCGTCCTCGAACACGAGGGGCTGGAGCTGGAGT
This sequence comes from Pyrinomonadaceae bacterium, assembly GCA_036389235.1. Lineage (GTDB taxonomy): Bacteria > Acidobacteriota > Blastocatellia > Pyrinomonadales > Pyrinomonadaceae > QHXN01. Next base: position 28,186 of record DASVQJ010000346.1, read on the forward strand.
ACAAGTCCTGAGCGCGCGCGCCGGGCCGGCGCGTCCGCGTGAACCGAAGAAAGTGGAGGAACTGTCATGAGCGCAACCGCGTCCCCGAAGGGCCGGATGGAGAGCGAGTTCACCCTGCCCATCGGCTACACCGACGAAGAGGGCACCCTACACCGCACCGTCGTGCTGCGGAAGATGACGGGCAAGGAGGAGGCGATCCTCGCCGACCGCCGCAACCAGCGCAACGGCGGCAAGCTCGTCACGGAACTGATCCACAGTTGCCTGGTCAGGCTCGGCGACATGCCGAAGAACGGGACGAAGTCCGTCGAGGAGATGTACTCGGCCGACCGCAACTTCCTGCTCATCAAGCTGCGGAGCATCACGTTCGGCCCGGAGCTGCCGGCGCGCTACGCCTGCCCGACGTGCGACGAGTCGGTGCAGGTCGTCGAAGACCTCGACGACCTGCCGGTGCGCGCGCTCGCCGACGGCGAGTCGCCCGCCGACGTGATGGTCGAGCTCGAAGACGGCTACCTCGACAAGGACGGGCAGGTGCACACGGCGCTCCAGCTCCGCCTGCCGACGGGCGCCGACGAGTCGGCCGTGGTGCCGCAGATGCGCCAGAACGCGTCGCTGGGCAAGAACGCGCTCCTGTCGCGGTGCCTGAAGTCGCTCGGCGACCTGCCGAAACATCGGCTGGACGCCATCGGCCCCCGAATCCTCGCCGACCTCACGATGTCCGACCGGCGCCTGATCGACCGGGCGCTCAACCAGGCCGCGCCCGGCGTCGACCTGATCCGCGAGGTGACCTGCACCAACTGCGGGACGGACTTCAAGTCGAGCCTGGACATGACACATTTTTTATCCTCGGAGTAGACCAGGAGAGCCTGCGCAAGGAGATTTTTTTCCTGGCCTACCACCTCCACTGGTCGCGGGAGGAGATTCTGAACCTGGACGTCGAGGAACGCAGGGCCTTCGTCCAACTCCTGATCGACCAGATCGAGCGCGAGAACGCGCAGATACGCTCGGCAAGGAACGGGTAGCCCATGCCACTCGCGTTGCTCTTGCACGAAGCCACGGCCGCCTTCCGCTTCGGCGCGAGGTCGCTCGGCCCCTGGAACCACCTGGTGCAGGTCGAGGAGATGCTGATCGACCGCGCGCGCAGCGCCTTCCTCTTCAAGTGGTTCGGCCTGGGGCTGCCGCTGCACGGCTTCCACGTCCGGGTCGCCATCGCCAACATCGCCGAGCTGCGGAAGCGTTACGCGGAGGTGAAGGCGCAAGTCCGGCAGCGGGCCGAGGGGCCGAACCTGACGGAGCCGATCTTCGGCATGGCGGGCGTCGCGGCGGGCATGATCCTGACGCCCGGCGTCGCGCTCGGCTCGACCCTCGCCGTCGTGCGCTCGCTCGACTGGAACATGAAATGGTACTGGGTCATCCTCCAGGGGCTCGTGAGCGGGATCGCCATCCTGGTCTCGCCGTTCGTCGGCGCGGCGGTCGTCGGGCTGTCGCCGCTGCTGGCGGCGGGCAGCCTCGCCGGGTACACCTACATGGCCGTCATGAACTACCCCGGGCTGCGCTCGATCTACGACCTGCTCGGCGGGCTCGCCGAACTGCTCCGGAGCGCGACCCGGTTCATCAACCTCCTCCTCGGCCCGCGCTCGGAGGTGCGGAACCCCGTGCTCCGCGGGATGCTCCACCTGTTAGACCAGTTCGCGAAGCTGTTCCCGTTCGCGCTCGCGCTGGTCGCCGTCATCGTGACGCGCTTCGGGCCGCTCCTCGTCCCGCTGGCGATGGTGGTGGGGGCGTTCATCGACCTCGTCGGCGAGCTGGTCGGCGCGATCAAATTCGTCCTCGACGACTTCGTCGAGCGGCTCAAGGCGGTCTTCAGCGGGCCGGAGAACATCGTCTCCCCGCTCAAACGCATCTTCGGCGTGCTCAAGCTCGCGTTCTCGAAAATACTCCCGGCCTTCAACGAACTCATGGACGCGTCCACGACCACCCTGGAAGACTGGTTCGAGGGCGTCACGGAGAGCTTCGACGAATGGAACAGGTCGTTCGCCGAGGTGCTCGAACCCTCCTGGCTGGCGGAGAAGACCAAGCCCCTAATCAACTCATTCAGGAGTTACCTCAAGGGCCTGCGCAAGACCCCGGTCATCGGGAGCCTGAGCCGCGCGCTCGACTTCGTCCTGTTCAAGGGCGGGAGCTTTTTCGGGGCGCTCGGGGAGAACCTCAAGAAGCTGTTCAAGCGCGACCCGAACTACGTGAGGCTCGACAACGTGATCGAGGCGCTCAAGCTGGCCGGCGGCATGTTGATGCGCGACTCGACGAAGAAGAAGGAGGAGGAGGAGAAGAAGGCCAGCGTCTTCGACCCGTTCGTCGAGCACGCGAAGAAGTGGGCCAAGGAGGCCGAGGAGGCCGGCAAGACGTTCCCCGACCTGCCGGAGTTCGAGACGCCCGGCAAGATGCAGGACAGGCTCAAGCTGGAGGCGAAGCACGGCATCCCGCCGGAGAAGAAAGGCGCGAAGGGCGAGGGCAGGTACGACGAGCTGTTGAAGAAGGCGGGCGAGGCGCTGACGCCGGTGAGCGAGGCCGTGACCAAGTACGTCGAGCGCGCGCGCCACCCGACGAGCGCGTTCGCCTACGAGCAGAAGGCGCTCGCGGCCGAGTCCGGCGCCGCGACGCCGTCGGAGGCGCTGTCGAAGGCGCGCGCCGAAGTGACCAGGCTGCGCGGCGAGCTTGAGGCGGTCGTCGGGCGCGTGCTGCCGCCGGAGATGCGCCACCTCCTGGTCGCCATCGGCGAGACCGCCGAGCTGATGGACGAGACGGTGACGCTCGACAAGAAGAAGGCCAAGCCCAAGCCGAAGAAGCCCGCGAAGAAGGAGCCGCCGAAGCTCAACTTCCCCGTCAAGGACGTGCCGAAGGACAACGGCCTCCTCCGGCCCGTGGTGCAGCGCCTGCGCCTCCACTCGAAGTCGGGCGAGCGCGAGGGGCTGCGCGACTTCCTCGAACTGTTGCAGGAGAAGCTCGACCGGCGCTACCCGGCCCCGACTTAGGAGCGGAACATGCCCATCAGTCTCGAACTCGTGAACTTCACCGAGGCGTTCCGCATCTTCCACCTGAAGTCGATGGCGGAGAGCTTCAGGCGGCTCGGGGCGTGGCTCGCCAGGCGCGTGAAGAAGGCCGACGACCTCGACCGCGCGACGGCACACATCCCGCGCGTCTGGTTCCGCGACGGGGCCGTCACGCTCTGGATAGACGCCTCGCAGAAGGACGCGCTCGCCCCGGACGAGCCGCCGCCGAGCTTCGGCGACCGCATCAAGGCGGGCGGCGACCGCTTCGTCAAAGGGCTCGGCGACTACAAGGTGCTCAAGGACGAGGCGCAGATCATCCCGAACTTCTTCGAGCAGCTGGTCGCCGCCCTCGACTTGATCGAGAAGTCCGTCGTGAAGTTCCACAGGCCGACCGCGGAGATGTTCGACACCGGGGCGCGGACGGCCTCCGACCTGTTCGGGGAGGCGGCGCTGGCGTGGCGCGCGCTCTACTTCAGCAAGCGCGACCTCGGCATCTTCTGGGCCAGCGTGTACGTGCTGAAGGGGCCGGAGAAGAAGGGCGAGGGCGCGCGCGTCGAGAGCGTCGCCGCGCTGCCGGACATGTTCGAGCGCTTCACGCGCTACATCGTCGCCGGGCTCCTCCTCGTCCCGCGGCTCCCGGAGTTCGTGAAGGCCCTCTGGGCGGAGGCGTCCGTCTTCATCCGCGGCAAGGCGCTTCAGGAGTTCGCGGGGCTGGAGCAGGAGGTGTTCGGCGTGCGCCGCCTGGTGATCGACATCTTCTACGTCGACCTGCGCGAGACGCTGAACAAGGGGCTCGCGCTGGCCGCCGCCTGGGGCTTCATCACGACCGCGTGGGTCTCGATCTTCCTCGACCTGGGCAAGACCTTCGCCCGGCAGACGCTCGACAAGCTCGGCGGCTTCTTCAGCAAGCTGGCGGTCTTCATGGGGAAGATCGACACGGTCTTCCACGGGCTGGAGGCGCTGCTCAAAGAGCTGGTCGAGATAAACCTGATGCCGCTGCTCATCGACAAGCTGGGCTGGAAGGGCTGGGCGGCCGAGCTGCTGGCCGACCCGCCGACCATCACGCTCGAAGACATCTCTTCGGAGGAGAAGAGGGGCGACGCCAACAAGCGTCTGCAAGACTGGCTGGACAAGATCCAGAGCCGCGCGGGGAAACTCGCGGGGGCCGCGGGGTCGCTCATCTTCCCCAGAGTCGGCGCCCTCGCCGGCCCCGCCCTGGAGGAGTACCTCAAGTCGCAGCTGAGGCCCGTGCGCCGCCTCCTCAACGTCGCGTTGGGCACGAAGACGGAGGACGTGAAGGAGACGGCGGCCTTCGGCGGGCCGCTGCCCGAGTTCCCGGACATCGGCGACGTCTTCATCAAGGCGGCCGAGCCGCTGCGCACATCGCTCGAAGGCTTCATCCCCTCGCTCAAGGCGCAGACCATGGGGCTGATCGACGCGGGCGCTGAGGCGCTCGACACCATCGGCCGGCGCTTCGAGCGCGCGGCGGCCGCCGTCCTGCGCGGCCCGTCGGTCGAGAAGTACATGACGATTTCGAACGCCGCGGGGAGGTTGGCCGAGCAGGCGATGCCTCCGACCGACGTCGAGGGCGAAGGCCCGGGCGCGTCCCTGGTCGCCGTCGCGCGCTCCTGGGAGGAGTGGTTCTTTACCGAGAAGCAGGGCGCGCTCACGGGCTTCGCCCTGCTCGGCACCATCATCCCCGGGTACGTCGAGGCGATGCGCAAGTACTGGGCCGACCGGCTGGAGCGCGGCGAGGAGGCGACGGTGCGACTGCCGGACGACCTGCCGGAGGACTTCCCGACCTCGCCGCACATCATGGCGCTGCGCCCCGTGCTCGCGCGGACGCTGGTGCCGCGCGTGAAGATAGACGCGACGGGGCACGCGCTCGACGACGGGCTGGCCGAGCGCGTGGCCGGCGCGTTCCTCGACCGCGTCCGGGAGGCGCACCGGAAGGGGATGGAGAAGCTGGCCGCGTTTCAGCTCGCGGCCGACGCGGAGTCGGTCGCGTTGTAGAGGTTTGAGATGGGCGAAGACGACATCGTCACACAGATGGGGCTGATGCTGACGCAGCTCCGCTACGCGCGGAGGGCGCTGGAGGACATCGAGCGCTCGACGGCGCGTTACGCGGGGTTCGCCTTCGCCAGCGCGCTCCAGGCGGGGCCGGCCTTCGGCGCGCCCCCGCTGCTCGACGGCGCGCTCAAAGTCTACGTCGTCAACATCAACGACCTCGCGCCGGGCACCGGCTTCGGCGGCTTCCTTGAGAGTCTCCTCGGCGGCGTCGGGCGCTTCTTCGGCGGGCTCGTCGGCGGCTTCGTCGGCGGCACGATCAGCGGGTTCAACCTGCCCGGCGTCGTCGCGTCCATGCTGAAGCTGGCCGAGCGCATCGAGCACATCCTGACCATGCTCGGCATGTCGTTCGGCGACAAGGACAAGGACAAGGGCAAAGGGGAGAAGAAGCCGGAGGGGCCGACGCTGAAGTCACAGCTCGACGACATCAAGGTCATCATCGACGCCTTCACGGCGCTCTTCACCTCCGCGACCAACCCCGACAAGGCGGCCGAGATCGTCAAGCCGAAGACCGACGCGGGCGTGCAGTGGCTCGGCATCTTCCAGACGGCCGACTCGCTCGTGCGCGGCATCTCGCGCGTCGTCGACGGGCTCATCATCCTCATCCCGACGCTCGTCGGCGCGCTGGCCTCGGTCATCGTCCACCTGCGCGACATCCAGACGGAGGTGCTCAGCCTCCTGCGGTTCCTGCTCAAGGAGGTCTTCCTGCTGCGCGGCGTGCTGCTCTTCACGCTCTACGACACCATCGCGGGCGCCGCCAGGCTGGCCTCGCAGGTGCTCTCGACGCTGAGCGTCGCCGTGCAGACGATCCTCACCTCCGTCGGCGCCATCTTCACCAAAATCTTCGACGCGGGGCTCGCCATCCTCAAGTTCCTCGCCCAGGGGCTGAAGAACACCGTGGACACGCTGCTCACCTGGCTGGTGAAGACGGTCGGGGTGGTGCTGACGGCGCTCGGCGACTCCAAGATTTTCCGCGTCGTCGTCCACCTCGTGCAGGTGCTCCCGGCGGTGCTGCCGCCGCTGCTGACGGTGCTCGACAAGCCGGTCTCGGACGTGGACCGGAAGGCGCTGGCGGACGCGGCGGGCAAGACCGTCGAGAAGCCGCAGTTCGAGGCCGGCGTCACGCAGCTCATTAAGGAACTCCCCAAGTTCCCCGACGTGGCGAGCACGCTCGCGCCGAAGACCGAGATGGAGGGGCTCGGCGAGAAGGTGAAGACGGCGTTCGAGGGCGTGCAGAAGGACCTGAAGGACGCCTTCTCCGCCAGCAGCACGGCGCTCGACGGCATCGCCGCGCGGCTCGACGAAGTCAAGAAGGACAAGTCGTTCCTCGACGCGCTCGACCAGCGCGAGAAGACGCTGCGCGAGAGCGCGAAGAATCTCGCCGACTCGCTGACCGCGGCCCAGAAGCTCGCCGGCGTGCTGACCGCGGGCCAGCCCGGCGGCGCACAGTCGGGCCTGCAGAAGATCGCCACGGCGTACGAGGAATGGCTCACGGGCGGCGGCATGAAGACCGTCCTTGAGAAGATAGACGCGCACTTCAAGGAGTCGCCCGTCACCGGCGTGTTCGGGCCGGAGCCGGCCGCGGTCGAGCGCCCGCGCGCCACCGTCGAGATCAAGGAGCTGCTCATCGAGCTCGACCCGGCCGCGGACATCACCGGGCGGCCGCCCGAGATCATGCAGGCGGCGCTGCCGCCGCCGCCGGGCGAGCGGGACGACGAGTTCGAGCGCGAGCACGAGTTAAAGGAGCGGGGCTTCACCTGGGCGCCCGGCGCGCTCATGGGCTGGGCCTAGAGGAGGACGAGAGATGCCTGACGACCTGACGGGCCGCAAGCCCGGATACCTGGCCTCGATAGACAACGTGCCGCCGCTCATCTTCAGGTTCCAGATCAACCCCGAGATCTCGACCGAGAAGCGGAGCTTCAAGTGGGACGAGGTCAACGATTTCGGCTCGTGGAAGATCGACAGCGCCAAGTCGGCCGCGGCGGCCGCGGGCGCGGGCCTCGTCTCGGCCGTGCTGCCGGCCTCGGGCCTCTTCGACGCGCAGGACACGATCAAGAAGTTCAGCGCGTCCCTCGTCATGACGAGGCCGCTGAAGGCGAACGTCGGCGAGCCGCGCACCTTCGCGCTCGACTTCGCGCTCGACGCCACCCTCGCCAGCGTGCTCGACGAGGGCGACCACTACGGCGGCAGCATCGAGCCCGACCTCTTCATCCTGCGCTCGTTCGTCAACCCGTCGATGGACCTGATCAGCTTCGGGAAATGGGTCTTCAGCGGGTTCGAGTCCAAGAACGCGCCGACGGGGGTGCCGCCGCTCTGCTCGCTCTACTACGCGGGCCTGTCCGTCACCTGCGTCATGACCGACCTCAACATCAAGGTCACGGCCTACAAGGCGGACGGCAAGCCGCAGCGGGCGGAGGTGAGCGTCACGCTCAAGGAGCAGACGCTCTCCGTCGGCCCGATCATCGACTTCATCGAGCGCAACATCCAGGTCGCCCGCAGCCTCGGGCGCAAGAACATCGGCGAGGATTTCAAGAACGTGACGCCGATTCTCAACCTGTTCACGTAAAGGGGGAGGGGCGAATGCCGGTCTCTAACACTTCGCGCTACTTCGGGCTCGACGTCTACGACGCGGAGGACGACTCCGGGGTCTCGCGCCCTACGGTCTCCATCCGCCCGACCACGACGCCGCCGCGCAACGCCGTCTTCTACCGCCACCCGCTCACCGGGCTCGAAGACATCGAGTACCTGGCCTGGCGCTTCTTCGGCAGCAGCGACTCGTGGTGGCGCATCGCCGAGGCGAACCCGCTGGTCTTCCCGCTCGACCTCAGGCCGGGCATGACGGTTAACGTCCCGGCCCCCGGCGACGTGGGCCGCATCGTGCGCACGCGGAGGTTCTGAACATGGCCGACGACGTCCCGGTTGCGAGCGTGAAGATCGAGGGCATCGAGACCTTCTCGAACGTCGAGGTCGTCGACGTGGAGGACAGCGACCGCCTGATCGACAAGGCCACCGTCGTCTTCGACGACACGGCGGGCGTCGCCGCGGCGACCATGCTTGAGCAGCGCAACATCGTCATCGAGCTGGGCTGGACGAAGGAGTCCGCCCGCGTCTTCGAGGGGGTCGTGTGGCGCGTCAAGACCGAGGCGCGGGGCTTCGGCCACGGGACGAGGCAGCGCGTGACGCTCGTGGCGCTCGACCCCTCCTACAAGCTGAATCAGGGGGAGGCCAAGCCGAAGGTGCACGCGCCGGGCAAGCTGGGCGACATCCTGCGGGGCATCCTCGCGCCGCACCAGCTCCCCGTCGGCCAGATCAGGCTCGCCGAGGAGCCCGAATTCAAGCCCGAGGCGCCGCTCGTCCAAGGCCCCGTGACCGACTGGGCCTTCATACAGGAGCTGGCCGTCCGCTACCGCGCGCGGGCCTTCGTCGAGGTCAACGGCGACAAGTCGCAGTTCTACTTCGTCTCGGAAAAATTCCTCCTCGACGGCGACCCCGTGGGGCAGTTGACCTACGTCCACGGCTCCGGCCCGCTCATCGACTTCACCTACCAGCGCGTGGCGAGCGCCGCCGCGCCCGTGCAGTCGGCCGGACTGACCGACCCGCTGACGGGCATGCCCTTGCAGAAGAAGGCCGCGCCGCCGCCCCCCGAGCCGCCGCTCTCGGCCGACCCGGACGAGAAGAGCCGCCTCGACCGGCTCGGCGCGGGCGCGGGCTCGCTCTACAGCGACGTGGTCGATGTGGTCTCGAAGGCGGCCGGCAAGGTGGAGGAGGCCCGGGCCGCGGAGTTCGTCGCCGGGCTGCCCTCCGACCCCGACCTCGCGGAGATGGCGGTGCAGCAGGACCCGACGCGCGCCCTCGGCTTCATCGGCCACGGCACCGTCGTCGGCAACGTCAACCTCCGCGCCAAGGGCAAGATCACCATCGAGGGGATCGCGCCCTGGGCCCAGGGGGACTGGTACGTGCGCCGCGTGAACCACCAGGTCACGCAAGGGAGCGGGGTCGACCGGCATGGGAGGCCGAACGGGATGTACCACACGCGCTTCGTGGTCACGAGGTGAGAGATGCTTGAGGACATGAAACGCCACTCCGGGAAGTTCTACGGCAAGTACCGCGGCCAGGTGACGGAGAACGCCGACGCGACCTTCTTCGGCCTGCTCAAGGTGACGGTGCCGTCCATCTTCGGCGACGGCGTGGAGGTGACGGCGCGCCCCTGCTTCACCTACGGCCACTTCTTCGTCCCGCCGGTGGGCGCGCAGGTCTGGGTCGAGTTCGAGGCGGGCAACACGCACTACCCGCTCTGGGTGGGGACGTGGTACCCGGACGGCGAGACGCCGCCCGAGGCGGCCGTCTCGCCGCCCGACAACCGCGTCATCCAGACCCCCTCCGGCCACACCATCGAGATTCAGGACAAGGCCGACGAGGAGAAGATCACCATCCGGCACAAGACGAACGCCTTCATCGCCATCGACAAGGACGGGGGCGTCCTCATCGGGGCCAAGAACGGCTCGTCCGTCGTGCTCAACGCGAAGGACGGCAACGTCATGGTCGTCGAGAGTAACGGCAACACCATCAGCATGAAGGACGACAGCATCGTGCTCATGAACAAGGGCGGCGAGGCCAGCCTGGAGATGAAGGGGGGCGTCGTGCAGATCTCCGGCAGCAAAATCCTGCTGCGGGGCTCGCAGGTCGTGCTCGGCGAAGGCGCGATGGAGCCCGCCGTCCTCGGCAAAATGTTTACGACCCTCTTCAACGCGCACACGCACCCGACGGCGCTCGGCCCGTCCGGCCCGCCCATCCCGATCCTGGTGCCGGAGGTCGGGCCGCACCTGGCCAAGGCCGTGGTCGCGAAATGAAGCGCAGAAGGAATGGCCGATGAGCAAGTGCAACTTTCCCATCCCGCCCATCCCGGTGCCGCCCATCCCGGCGGTCGGCATCTCGCTGCCGGAGTTCCCCTCGCTGCCGGCGCTGCCCGCGCTGCCGGAGTTGCCCGGCCTGCCGAGCATCTCGCTGCCCATCCCCGTGCCGCCGATACCCGCCATCGGGTTCTCTCTGCCGGAGCTGCCCGCGCTGCCGGAGCTGCCCTCGCTGCCGGAGCTGCCCGGGCTGCCGTCGGTCTCGCTGCCCATCCCGGTGCCGCCCATCCCGGCGGTCGGCATCTCGCTGCCGGAGTTCCCGGCGCTGCCGGCGCTGCCTGACTTGCCCGCTTGCCCGCTCGACTGAGGAGGAGCGTAGACGATGGCACTCGACAAGGAGACGTTGCGCGAGGCGGTGAAGGCCGCCTTCAAGAAGGCCAAGGAGACCCCGCCGCCCGACCCCCCGGACGAGGGGGTCATCAAGCAGCTCCAGGAAACCATCCTGACCGACCTCGCGCAGGATTTGGCCGACGCGCTCGACGCGTTCGTGCGCGGCGCGGACGTCACGGGGGTGCAGGTCGAAGTCAGGAACAACGCCAGCGTCGTCATCGGCAGCGGCACGCAGAACAACCTCGGACAAGTCCAGTGAGGCAGTCATGATCGAAGACGTTAAAGGCATCGCCTTCCCCTTCCGCATCGACCCGGGCACGGGCGGGGTCTCCTGGGCCACCGGGGTGGACAAGATCAGGCAGAACGTGCGGCTCATCCTCGGCACGCGCGTCGGCGAGAGGCCGATGCTGCGCGACTTCGGCTCGCGCATCCACGCGCTGGTGCACGAGCCGAACGACGCGGCGATGGTGGACATCCTTCAGAAGCAGGCGCAGCAGGCGCTCATCCAGTGGGAGCCGCGCATCCTCGCCATCCAGGCGCGGGTGGAGCAGCGCGACGGCGAGGTGCGGATGCGCATCACCTACACACACACCACCGCGCCCGTCGGGGGCGAGCTGATCGTGCCGATCCTGTGAGGGGCGAAAGATGAGCGCCATTCCGACCATAGATTACACGTCGAAGGACTACGCCTCGCTGCGCCGGGCGATGCTGGAACTCGCCCGCTACCGCCTGCCCGAGTGGACGGACCAGTCGCCCAGCGACCTCGGCGTGCTCCTCGTCGACCTCTTCGCCTACATGGGCGACGTGGTCCTCTACTACCAGGACCGGATCGCCAACGAGAGCTTCCTCCAGACCGCGGTCGAGCGGCGCTCCGTGCTCAACGCGCTGCGCCTCGTCGGCTACGAGCTCTCGCCGCCCGTGCCGGCGACGGGCGAGCTGACGCTCTTCTTCAAGCCCCCGCCGGCCGGTTCGCCGACCGTGGTCACGGTCCCGCGGGGGGCGAAGTTCGAGACGGCCCAGACCAACGGCAGCGCGCCGCAGAGCTTCGAGTACCACGGCGACGACCTCGACATCGACCTCGCCTCCGACCAGGTCGCGCCGACGGCGGACGGGAAGCGGCTCGTCTACAAAGACCTGCCGGTGTTGCAGAGCAGCTCGCGGCCCACCGTGATTCTCGGCTCCTCGACCGGCGAGCCGAACCAGATGTTCCCCGTCCCCGACGCCCCCGTCATCATCGACACGCTCGTCGTCGAGGTGGACGAGGGCGCGGGCTGGGTCGTCTGGGACCGACGCGGCAGCCTCCTCTACGACGTGGCGCCGGACGGCCAGGTCTCGCTCTCCAGCGCCGAGGCGCGCGACTACTACACCCAGTTCGACGAGAACGACGTGTGCTGGGTCGTCTTCGGCGACGGCATCTTCGGGCGCCGCCCGCCCGTCGGGGTGAACAACGTCCGGGCCACCTACCGAATCGGCGGCGGCCGGGCGGGCAACGTCCCGCCGAACTCCATCACGGTGGCCCGGACCAAGGTCGAGCTGCTCGACTCGGTGACCAACCCGCTGCCGGCGGCGGGCGGGGCCGACCACGAGGCGATAGAGCACGCGAAGCGCGTCGGGCCGCTCGCCTTCCGCTCGGGGCAGCGCGCCGTCACGCTGAGCGACTACGCCGCGCTCGCGCTCCAGGCCGGCGGCGTCGCCAAGGTGCGCGGCCGGGCTCCCAACTGGAACGCCGTCGAGCTCTACATCGCGCCCGAGGGCGACACGCTCCGCGACGTGCCCGAGGAACTGCGGCGCCGCCTCGTCTCCTACTTCGAGGACAAGCGGATGGCCGGGACGTTCGTCCAAATCCTCAACGCCACGAGCGTGCCCGTCGAGGTCGGCATCGACATCGTTTACGACAAGCGCTACCGCCTCGAAGCCGTCAGGCAGTCGGCCGAGGCCGCGGTGCGCGACCTGCTCGCCTTCGAGAACGTGGACTTCGGGCAGCCGCTCTACCTGAGCGACGTTTACGGCAAGGTGGAGTCGGTGCCGGGCGTGGCGGCGATGACGGTGACGCGCTTCCGCCGCGCGGACGCCGCGCCGCTCCTGACGGGCGAGCTGACGCAGCTCGGCTCGACGACGTTAACGGCGCCGGGCGGGTTGACCGGCGCCAGCCTGGCGGCCCTGCTGGCGCGCGCCCTCCAGATCAACGTCTCCACGGACGGCCGCATCGACATTAAGGACTTCGAGATTCCCGTCCTCGGCGCGTTGGAGGTTCGGGTGACGGAGTCGCCGCGATGAAGCTTCAAGACTTCACGGCGGCGGCCGACATCATCGGCCGCCGCGTACGGGTCTCGTGGGTCTTCGTGCCCGACGAGTCCGAGACGCTCGCGGACGTGGAGCCCGTGACGCTGCGGCGCAAGCTGCGCGACTTCGCCTTCCCTTCCCCGACCGCGGCCGACCCGTACCTGGTCTACGACAGCAAAACCTTCCCGCCGCCGCCGGCGCCCGGCGCCGTCTCCGTGACCGACCTCGCCGCTTGGGAGGAGACGCACGGCGGCGAGCGCACGGTCTTCGAGCCCGTGTCGGTGGCCGCCACGCTCGGCGGGCGCCCGGTCGAAATCCTGCGCCGCACGACGAGCACCACTTACAACGCCGAGGGCGTGCCCGTCCGGCAGCGCGTCGAGATTCTCGACACGGGCGGGCACCCCGGGGGCCTGAAGGCGAACACGGTCTACTACTACCAGCTCTTCGGCGACGACCTCCCGACCGACGGCGCCGACGCCGAGCCCTACCGCGCGTCCGTCATGGTCACGGACGCGTACGGGCTCAACCGGACGCTCTACGAGTCGCTCCCGGAGGTCTACCGCCGTCACGACGTGGAGATGCGGCCCGAGACGCCCGGCTTCGAGAGCGTCCCCGAGCAGGCGCCGCTCGCCGGGCAGCTCCGCCGCTTCACGGACCTCTTCGGCATCCCGCTCGACTCGCTGCGCGGCACGGCCGAGGGGCTGAGGACGCTGCACGACGTGGACAACGTGGACGGGCGCTACCTGACGCAGCTCGCGCGCTGGATCGGGTGGGACCTGAGCGTCGGCGCGGACATCCCCCTGCGGCGCAACGAGATTAAGACGGCGACCCGCATGTACGGCCTGGTCGGGACGCTGCCCGGGCTGCGCTCACTCGTCAGCCAGTACACGGGCTGGACGACGCAGGTGGCGGAGTTCGCGCAGAACCTCGCGCTCGCCAACCGGCCGCCGCGGCGCAACCTGTTCGCCATCACGCCGGACGCGTCCGGCGTGAACTGGTACGGCGCGGACGACGCCGCGGAGCTGCTCGGCTTCCCTTCCGGGAATCAGGAGGCCGTCGGCGCGGCCGGGCTCGCGGCCACCCTGACGGGCGCCGCCACACAGCCTTTCGCCCTGCGGCCGGGGATGGAGTTGACGCTGTCCGTGGACGGGCTGCCGCCTTCGACCGTGCGCTTCGGGAAGGACGACTTCGCCGGTATCGAGAGCGCCACGGCCGCCGAGGTCGCGGCGTCGATTGACCGGGCGATACCCGAGGTCAGGGCCAGGGCCGTGGGCGGCGCCGTCACGCTGACTTCGGAGACGGTCGGCGACGAGTCGTCGCTCGTCGTCACGGCCGCGCCGACGAGTCTGGTGTCGCTTGAGAACGCCCCGGCGGGCCGGTTGAGCACCGCGACCGATTCGCTGGGCCGCATACGCCTGTTCTACGAAGCGTGGGAGACGCCGACGCGGCCCGAGGCGGGGCCGGGGCCGGCCGGCGCGCAGGCTCCCGGCGACGCCGGGGGCTACGTCCTGCGCCGCGTGCGATACAAGACGTTCCTCGACGGGGCCTGGCTCGACTCACATCCCGTCTTCGACCACGCGGTCACGCCGCAGGCAGACCCGGCGGCGCTCGCGCTCCCGGGCGACCGCCTGTGGGCGGCCTGGGTTGACGACCCGCAGACGGCGGCTTCGCGCCTGCGCTACGCCATCGGCGTCTCGCGCCCGCCGCTGCCCGCGCGCCTGCTGGGCCAGCGCCGCGAGCCCTTCAAGCTCACGGCCGGGGCCGTGCTGACCATCGTCGGCGACTGGGCGGGCGCGGACACCTACAAGGTGCTCGCGGGGGACTTCGCCGACCTGACGCGCGCCACCGCGGCCGAAGTCGTCGCGGCGATGAACACACAGTTCCTGAACGTGACTGCCTCGCGCGAGCGCGACGGGTCGGTCCGCCTGGAGACGGTCGGCACGGGGCCGCGCGCGGAGGTGTCCGTAGACCTGCGGCAGTCGACCACCGCGCGCGCGCTCGGCTTCGACCAGCGCAACGCGGCGGGGACGCGCGGCTCTTGGAGCGAAGTCGTGGACTGGTCGGCGCCGCTCGACGCGGTCTCCGTCGCGCAGGGGCGGCACGCGGAGGTCGCGGCGGTGAACGACCCGGCCGGGGGGGTGCGCGTGGCGTGGGCGCGACACCGGGCCGGGCGTTGGCGCATTCAGACGGCCCATTGGGACGAGCGCGTTTTCGTCGCCACCGTCAACGGGCTCTTCGTGCGCGTCGGCAGAGGCCCCTGGGGGAAGGTGGCCGGCCTGCCGTCGAACAACGTCCGCGCCGTCGCGGTCGACTCGAACGGCACGGCGTGGCTGGCGACGGCCGCGGGCGCGGCGCGGCGCAACCCCGACGGCACGGTCGGCGCGCTCGCGCCCCCGCTCGCGTCGAACGACGTGCGCAGCGTGGCCCTCGCGCCCGACGGGACTGCGTGGTTCGCCACCGCGGGCGGCGTCGAAGGCCGCGCCCTCGGCGGCGCGGTCACGACGCTCACGACGGTCAACGGCCTGCCTTCGAACGACGCGCGCGCCGTCGCGCTGACCGAGGCCGGCGCGCTCTGGGTCGCCACCGCCGCGGGCACCGCGGAGCGTTCGGCGGACGGCACCGTCCGCGTGTTCGACGTGACGAACGGCCTGCCGTCGAACGACGTGCGTGACGTCGCGGTCGCCGCCGACGGCACTTCCTATCACGCCACGGCCGCGGGGCTCGCCGTCCGCTCGCCCGCGGGCGACTTCGCGCTCTTCAACTCCGCCCAAGTGATCCCCTCGCCGGACGTGCGCGCGGTGAGGCTCAAACCTGACGGGACGGTCTGGGTGGCGACGCCGCGCGGGGTGAGCAGGGGTTCGGTCGGCGGGCGGTGGACGACCTTCAGCACGGGCGACGGGCTGGCCGGCGGCGACGCGCGCACGATCTTTTTCGGCCCCGACGGCGCGGCGTGGGTCGGCACGAACGCGGGCGTCAGCGTCATCACGGAAGACGGCGCCGTCAAGAACATCGACCTCGTCGGAGGCGCGGCCGACCCCGCGGCGCAGTCCGTGCACACGGGCTGGTCTTCAACGCTTGAGCTGGCGGGCGGCGGCGGGGGGAATAGGGAGCCGGCGCTCGCCGTCGACACGGCCAACAGGACGTGGCTCGTCTGGTCACAGCGCCTCGGCGAGGGCAACCCCGACGAGAGCTGGGGGCTGCGCGGCCGCGTCTTCGACCCGGCCGCGGGGGCGTGGGGGGCCGAGTTGACGATCACGACGCCGCCGGCCGGCGGGCGCTCGGCCGACCGCACGCCGGGTGTGCAACCGCTGGCCGTCGGGGTGCGAGTCTTCTTCTCGTCAGACCGCGACGGGGGCTTCGGGCTGCGGACGCTGACCGCCAGGGCGAACGGCGCAATCGGGCCGCAGGCGGTGGTCATCGACGAGGCTTCGTCGGACGTGTGGCCGACGCCGGTCGAGGTCGGGGGGGCCGTCTGGCTGCTCTACCGCAGCGACCGCAACGTGTCGCTCGCGCAGGTCGGGGAGTCGCCGCTCGGCCGGGGCGCGCGGCACAGCGCGCGCGTCTCCGGCAACGGCACCGTCCGCTCGTACGCCGGCTCGATCAGCCTCGTCCTCGGGGACCTGCCGCGGCTGCGGGGGCGCCGCCTCTTCGGCGACGTGCTGAGCTACACGCCGAACAGGCCGGACGGCGTCGGGGCGCTGGCCGACGACGAGCTTTACACGCGCGGCACCATCGGCCTTTACCTCAGCCACGCGCGCAAGGGCAACCCCCTCACCCGGCGCGAGATCGAGCGGCTGCGCGAGGTGCTGGCGCGCTTCATCCCCGTCAACCTGCGCGCGGTGATGATCGTCGTCGCCTCGACCGACCTGGAATTCGTCTACCCGCCGGGCGCGGAGATTCTGGACAGCTACCTGGACGCTTACCCGTTCGCGGAAACGCTCGGAGGTCTCTCCGACCTGACGACGGCCGCGATGCCGGGGCTCGTGATCCTGGTCTCGAACAACCCCGCCCACGTCTCGGCGAACCCCGCGGACCAGACGACGCTGCGGCGGCGGACGTTCTTCCCGCCGCTTCAATGAGGGAGGAGGAGGAGAGAGCGATGGCGACGATTGAGAGGCCGACCACGGAGATGCAGGGCATGTACAGGGACGTGCTGCGCGACGCCGGGGGGCGCGTCGTGTGGGATCGCGGCTGGTGCCGGAACGCCATCGTGCTGGACTGCCACCGCCTGCTCGCGGGCCTGCTGGGCGGCCCCGTCGCGAGCCTCGGCATCCAGGGCCTGCGCGTGGGGCAGGGGCTCGACGCCTGGGACGTCGCCGGCCCGCCGCCCGCGACCCCGGCGCAGAAGGCGCTCGTCGACCCTCACCCGTTTCTGGTGCCGGCGGCGCCCCCCTCGCTCAAGATAGATTTTCTGGAGGGGGGGACGGTCACCGGCAACGCCACCAACCGGCTCCAGATCGTCGCCACGCTCGGGCCGAACGTCCCGCCGTGGCCCGACGCCAACCACGCGAGCGGCAACCTGCGCGAGTTCGGGCTCGTCGGGAAGCTCGGCGGCAACGAGGTACTCATCAACTACGTGACGCACCCCGTGATCGTGAAAGACCCCGCGAGCACGCTGACGCGCACGGTCTGGCTCGTCTTATAGCCGCCGCCGGGCGGTCGAAATCGGAGGACACTATGGCTGTGATTACCGGGAGCACATTCAACCCGCTGAAGGCCCGCTGCAACGTCCGCCTCCAGCAGGGCGTGCCAATCGTTGACGCCGACTGGAACGAGCTCGACGACATCCGCAAGTTCGAGATGAGGGCGTACCTGAAATGGTTCGTCGGCGACGGCATCCCCGACGGCAGCGACGCCTTCAAGATCGAGGCCCTGACCGGCCCCGCCGTCCCCGACAACTTCAAGATCGACGCGGGCGCGGCGGCCCCGCCCCCCGGGGCGAGCGACTTCGACAAGGGGCTGCGCTTCGCGGGCCGCGCCATCGTCGACGGGCTGGACGTGATGATCCCCGGCGACATCAACTACAAGTCGCAGCCGCTCTTCGCCGCCGCCGCCTTCGGCGTGCCCAAGATCGCCCCGATGCCGAACGCCGCCGGCCCGATGGCCGTCTACCTCGACGTGTGGGAGCGGCTCGTCACCTCGCAGGAGGACGCGTCGCTGGTGCTGCCGGGCATCGGGACGGAGAGCTGCGTGCGGATGAAGCGCGAGTGGTGCGTGCGCACGCGCGGCGGGAGCACCGCGCCGCAGCCCGCCGACGCGGCCGAGTTCATCGCGGGCCACAGCTATTACCTCCTCGCCGTCATTAACCGTTCCGCCCCGGGCGCCAACATCGCCGCGGCGGACGTCCAGGATCGCAGGCACCTGCGGCTCTCGCTGGCCTCCATGGAAAACCGCCTCGCCCTTTTGGAGCAGCTCCTGCTCGTCCCCAGATTCGACGCGACGCCCAACCAGTTCAACCCGAAGCTCGGCTTCGCGGGGAACCAGATTTCCCTCTTCGGGAGTAACCTCAACGTCGGGACGGTCGCCGTGCGCTTCGGGGCGACGCCCGCGACCATCGTCGGGGCGCAGACCGCCTCGCAGCTCACGGTCAAGGTGCCGAACATGCCCGCCGGGCAGGTCAAGATTACGATTCAGACCGCGGGCGGGACGGTGACGAGCGTCGATAATTTCGCAGTCGTCCCGACGCCCGCGCCGGCCATGGCCGCGTCGCCGAACCAGTTCAACCCGAAGTTCGGCCCCCCGGGGACAAACATCAACGTGTTCGGCAGCAACTTCAACATCGGGCCGCTCACCGCCCGCTTCGGGGTGACCGACGCGGAAGTCCTCGGCACGGCCGCCGACCACATCAGTGTGAAGGTGCCGGCCGTGGCCCCGGGGGCCGTCAAGATCACGATTCAGACGCCCGGCGGGACGGTGACCAGTGTCGATAATTTCACGGTCACGCCGCCGCCGCCGCCGATCATGGCCTTCTCGCCCAACCAGTTCAACCCCAAGTCCGGCCCCCCGGGGACGGAAGTCGCTATCCAGGGCACGAACTTAAACAACCCGCCGGTCAGCGTGCGCTTCGGGGCGACCAACGCGGAGATTGTCGGCGTGCCGGCCTTCACGACGGTCATCGCCAAGGTGCCTGCGATGCCCGCGGGGGCCGTCAAGATTCAGGTGCAGACCAGCGGCGGGACTGCGACCAGCGTGGACAACTTCAACGTGACATCCTAAAGGAGGCGAGACCGTGGCACACACAATCTACCCCATCCCCACGACGGCGCCGGCCAGCCTCGGGAGCGGCGCGGACACCGGGTTCGTGCAGCTCGCCGCGCACATCGGCCCGGACCCCGAACTCGGCGGGGTTAACGTGACGTTCATCCGGATAGCGATGTCGGGCATGGCCCCGCCCCCGCACCCGAAGTTCGAGCTGACGGCCGCTAACACGGGGACGGGAACCGAGGGCACGGCGCAGGTTATAGACCCGGCGTTAAACGTGGACTTGATCTCGGCCAAGGCGCTCCATGACGGGACGAACCCCACCGACGCGGCCTCGGCCTGGTTCGTCCCGCCCTACACGGACAACGTCTACCTCCTGAAGGTCGCCATCAGCATCCCCGGCACCGTCGTGAAGACGATCAGGATCACCAACCAGACGGGCAGGCCGCGCGACTTCGTCTGGGTGGTGGCCGACAGCGACGCCGAATCCAAGCAGCCCTGGATTCACGTCACCCCGCCGTCGCTCTTCTACAACGTCCTGATCAACCAGCCGGCCAACCTGACCTCGCAGAGCGCCAACGTGGCGAACAAAGGGACGGGGCCGCTCACCGTCGGCGGCACGACGCCCGCGCTGCCCGCCGGCTTCACGACCTCCGCGCTGCCCGTGACGGTGGCCCCGAACGCCTCCGCCCCCGTCCCCATCGCGTTCGGCCCGCAGGCCGCGGCGGGTACGGTCGCCCCGGCGTCGGTCGCTTTTAACGGCGACCTTGCGGCGGGCGGCGCCGGCCATAACGCCTCCGTCTCGCTCTCGGCGAAGGCGCAGGCGCTCGAACTCACGCTGCTCCTGGACGCCTCGGGGAGCATGAGCTGGGAGCCGGACGGCGACCCCATCCCGCCCGCGCCGGGGCCTTCGCGTTGGAATTCGCTGGCCTCGGCGGCGAACGAGTTCCTGCTCCTGCTGGCCTCCTTCGGCGACGGCCGGGGCAGGTTCGGCATCGCCAGGTTCCCGCGGACCGACCCGGGCAACCCTTCAACCCACAACATCACGGCGCCGAAGCCCATCTCGATGAACATGGCGCCCGACCAGGCCAAGATCACCAACGTGGTGCCCGCCGGCGGGACGCCGATGGGCGACGGGTTGGACTTCGTGCTCACGCCCGGCTCGGGCTACTTCTCGAACGACCCCGCGGCCGTTGACCTGAACCGCCGCTGGATTCTGCTGATGACCGACGGCGCGCACAACGAAGGCACGCACCACCCGAACGAATACCTCTCGCCCGCGAACGGCGGCACGGCGCCGGCCGGCACCTCGCTCTCCGAGAGGAAGATTAAAGTCTTCTCCATCGGGTACGGCGTCGAGGGCAAGGCCGACGTCGACTACAACCTCATCAAGAAGATTTCGCAGGGCTCCTTCGAGGGCGGCGACACGGTGCAGGTCGAGTCCTCGGGCAAGAGCGCGCCCCAGTTGGCCGCCGCGTTCCGGAACTCGATCAAGGCGGGCCTCATCTCCGTCTCCTCGCCGACCGACCCGGGCCACACGCTCACCAAGTCCCACCCGGAGGCCCGCCACCAGGTCATCATCACGCCCTACGACACGAAGGTCGTCTTCGTCGTGAACTGGGACAAGGAGGACGCGCAGCGGGTACGCCTGCACCTGATGACGCCCACCTGCGACCTGCTCACGCCCGAGAGCGCGCCCGGCCCCTTCGGCGCGGGCGACGTGGGCTTCAGCGGCGCCTCGCGCTACCAGCTCTACCGCGTCGAGGACGGCTACCTGCGCAACGCCGCCGACCCGGCCCGGCCGCGCTACGGCACCTGGACGATGGTCGTCTTCAGCGACGAGGTGCGCGCCGGCGAATCGGGCAGCGAGTATTACGAGTACGACGTGATAGTCGAGTCGAGCCTCCGGATGGAGGTGGCGCTCGACCGCGCCGCCTACTACGCGGGCGACACCGTCGGCGTCTCCGCCACCCTGACGGTCAACGGCAAGCCGATCAAGCACGCCGGAGTCAGCCTCAGGGTGACCGTGCCCGCCCAGTCCTTCGACAACTGGCTGGCTAAGGCCAGAGTCTCGCCCCAGGAATTCTCGGTGGCGCAGACGAAGGTCGAAGAGTTCACAAATGACGCAAACCCGCTCTACGTCAAAGCCTTCGCCGCCGAAGCGAAAGGGCTCACCTACACCAAACTCACCGGCGACGTGACGATCCCTCTGACCGACCCCGACGAGGACGGCGTCTACACGGGCTCCTTCGAACAGACCACGACGCCGGGCAGCTACAAGCTCTACGTGACGGCGGTCGGGACTACGGAGGACGGCGTCGTCTTCCGGCGCGAGCGGTCGCTGGAGCTGAGCGTGGGGGTCAGGCCCCTTCCGGCGTACACGCTGGTGGACGTCCTCTACAACTCCGTGCCCGCGACCGCGGGTGTGCTGACGGCGACGGTGAACGTCACGCCGCTCGACGCCTACGGGAACGTCTTACTGTTAGACCCGGCGACGCCGGGGGGCATAGACCTGACGGCGAAGGGGGGCAGGGTTGACCCCCTGACCACGACGTACGACGGGACCTACACCACGACGCTCTCCTACCCGCCCGGGACGCGGCCGCTGATCTCGCTTTCGGTCGGCGGCACGACGGTCATCAGCGACCAGCCCGTCGCCGCCGTAGACCGTCTGCAATACGTCGACCGCGTGATTGACTTCAAGCCCGGGTTGGAAGGCGCCCCCGGGGCCAACCGGCATGCCGACCCGGCGCAGGCGCTGGGGGACATCGGGCCGAAGCCGCCGGGCCGGTTCTTGTCGCTGGGCGGTTACGGGTCTCTGACGGTCGCCGTGGGAGGGCAGGACATACTGGCCCAGGGCGACGACGACTTCACGGTCTTCGTACACCGGGACAGCGACCCGAGGCCCTACCGGGTGGAGGCGGCGCCCGCGGGTACGCCGGGCGCCTGGGTCGAGGTCGGGACGTCGGCCGGCGTCACGCAGTCTTTCAGCCTGAGCAGCGCCTCTCTGGCCGCCGCCTCGGCCATACGCATCACCGACACGAGCGGCCGCACGCGCGGCGCCGACCTGAAGCCCGTCGAGACGCCGGGCGTCAGCATCCGCGGCGTCGGGGTGGCCCGGGTGGGGCGGGCGCCGGTGACGGATTCTTCCGGATACACGCCGCCGAAAGACGGCTGCCTCGGGGGTTGGCTGGGCGCGCTGGTTAGGTGGGTCACGTCATTGTTCAGGAAGCAGGACAACCCTTGACGCGCCGCCCGCGCCTTCATACCGGTACGTCAACGCCCCGCCGTTGATGGAGGCCGGACGGTTCCCGGGGTCGTAAGAGTAAGTGCTGCCTTGCGAGGCCGTCGTGTTGCCGTTGCGGTCGTGCGTGTACGCGGCGGACCCGTCGAGCCCGTCCGGCGAGTTGCTCACGGCCTCGCCCTTGAGCCGGGAGAGGCCGTCGAAGGCGGAATGTCTGGTGGTGATGTGATGAAGCAGGCACCCCCAGCTCGAAGATTCGGGCTGGGGGTGCCTGCTTCATCACATCACCACCCTCTATGCTTCATCTCAGGACTGAATTTTCGCGCTCCGGCTCCCCACCCACGGTGCTATACGGCGCACCGCGTCGGCGTCGTCCACCGCGACGTGAAGCCCGAGAACGTGATGGTGCGCGAGGACGGCTACGTCAAAGTCCTCGACTGCGGCCTCGCCAAGCCGGCGGCGAGGCCGCAGCCCGCCCGCCCGAGCGACACGGCCCCGACCGTGCTCATCACCGACCCGGGCATCATCATGGGGACGGTCAGCTACATGTCGCCCGAACAGGCGCGCGGCGATGAGGTGGATCAGCGCTCCGACATCTTCAGCCTCGGCGTCGTGCTCTACGAGATGGTGACGGGCCACAGGCCCTTCCGCGGCGAGACGGTCAGCCACACGATGGTCGCCATCCTTGAGCATGAGCCCGCGCCGCTCTCGCGGTACGCGCCGGAGACGCCCGCCGACCGGGTCATCAACAAACTGGGTGCGCTCGCGGGCGTCTGCCGGAGTTGGGACGACATCCGCACGGTGCAGGAACTCTCGGGCATACGAGCGTGGAGACGACGCAGACCTACACGCACGTGCTGAACAAAGGCGGGCAGGGTGTCATTTCAGGGGGTCCGATAAAATTTATCTAAGGGAACAAATTATCATTATAGGACGCAGGATGTTCACACGGCCCGAGGGCAAAGAGAGCCTCACGGTCGCCCTCGGCAACCCCACCGGCGGCGCGATGCTCGGCGCGCCGTCCACGGCGACGGTCGAAATCGACGACGGCGGGTCCTCGTTGCCGGGGTACACCGTCGACGACCCCGAGACCTTCGTCCGCCAGCACTACTACGACTTCCTCAACCGCCGGGCCGACCCGGTCGGACTCATCTTCTGGAGGGACGAGCTTGTTAAGTGCTTCGGGGATGCGGGGTGCATGGACGTGAAGCGGACGAACGTCTCGCAGGCCTTCTTCCTCTCGATAGAGTTCCAGCGGACGGGCTACGAGGTGATCCGCGTCTACAGGGCCAGCTCCGGCGACAGCGCACAGCACCCGCGCGGGCTACCGCGCTACCGTGAGTTTCTGCGCGACACCCAGGAGTTGCAGCGCGACGTCATCGTCGGGGAGGCGGGCTGGGAACAGCAGATTCCCTCCGGACATGGCGGCGCAACAGTTCGTCGACAAGCTCTTCCAGAACTCGGAGGCGACGCCGACGGCTGCCGAGCGCGAAGCCGCCGTCGCGGCCTTCGGCGCGGCGGTACCGACGGGCGCGCGGCTGCTCTGCTGAGCGTCACCGACAGCGGCACGGTCTACAATCGCCGGTTCAACCCGGCGGCCGTGCTGATGCAGTACTTCGGCTACCTGCGCCGCAACCCCTCGGACGCGCCCGAGCCGACGCTCGACTTCACGGGTTATGACTTCTGGCTGACGAAGCTCGACTCGTTCAGCCGGTCGAGGAGCGGCCCGCCAGGGAAAACTTTCCCCTTCGACCTTCGACGACGGAAATGCTTTGCGTTGACAAACGTTCGGGGCCGGCCGTACAGTCGCAATGCCGTCACGGAGCACCGGGCGCCCTTACTGCCCTCACCGCGAGCCGTTAACTCGGCCTTTACGTCAACGCTCAATTTACATACACCCGGCCGGCCTTACCACGTCGCCGCCGAACGAGGACTCTAGCGTTGCGCGTTCGCTCATTCCCTTTCGCCGCACCCGGCGGGAGGCGGCTCGCCGCAGCCATGTTAGACCAGACTCCGCGCGCCGCGGACCCGGACCCGGCGACCCCTTGCTGATTCCGACGGGGACGAAGCGCTAGGGAGTCCCAAGGTGCTTTATGAAGAGATTTACCCCCCTGCTCCTTCTCATCGCCGCAGTCTCCCTGGCCGCCTTCCTCCCCTACTCCGCCAACTCTAGCGCGCAGTCATCAATGGCGCCCAGGCGGCTCTTCGACCCCTTGGGCGCGGAGAAGTCCGTGGCGGCGGCGGGCGCCGACCGCGAGCCGGCCCAGATGGCCGCCGTGCGCGAGCAGGAGATCAGGGTCAACTTCGGCACCGCCGATTTCGCGGAGGCGCGAGAGTTGAGCCTGCCGCTCTCCGGCCTCTCGTACACGGCCGTCCGGAGCGAGTCGGAAGGGTTCGTCGCGTCGCCCGGCGGCGGGCTCGTCTGGCGCGGTAAGATTCACGGCCCCGGCGAGTGGAGCGGCGACGTGACTCTGAGCTTCAAGGGGCACGCGCTCTCCGGCCTCATCTACTCGCCCGAGGCCGTCTACGAGATCATCCCGCAGAAGGACTTCGGCCACCTCCTCGTCCAGTTGGACCAGAGCCTCTTCCCACCGTGCGGCGGGGCGCTCACCGCGCCCGTGCCAACTGAGACCGCTGCGACCGACGCCGCGGCCACGTCAGCGGAGGCGAAATCATCGGGTGCCGTCGTGGCGCCCGCCGCCGACGACGACGGGAGCGTGATTGACGTGCTGGTCGTCTACACGGACGACGTGCGGGCGGCGCTCGGCGGCACGACGCAGGCCGAAGCCTTCGCGCAGCAGTCCGTCAGCGTGACGAACACGGCCTACATCAACAGCGCCATCCACACGCGCCTCCGGCTGGCCGGCACGCTCGAAGTCAACTACGCCGATAACGGCGGCGACCTGATTGCGGCCATCAACTGGGTGAACTTCGACGCGACGGTCAACGACGCGCGCAACAGCGCGCGTGCCGACCTGGTGGCCTTCCTCGTCGAGCGCGGGGGCGTCTGCGGCGTCGGCAAGCTCATGTCCCGCTCCCGCCTCGGGCCTGGCTTCTCTGCCACCTCCTACTCCGTCACGGCGCGCGCGTGCGCGGTCGGCAACCTCACTTTCGCGCACGAACTGGGGCACAATCAGGGCTGCGAGCACAACCCCGAGAACGCCGGGCCGCCCGAACACGCGTCGTACCCCTACGCCTACGGGCACTACGTGTCCGGCTCGTTCCGGACGATCATGTCCTACGTCGACCAGTGCACGCCGACGACCTCCTGCCCCAAGGCCCCGCACTTCTCCAACCCCTCGGTCAACTTCAACGGCGTGCCGACCGGCATCGCCGACCAGCGCGACAACGCCCGCGTCATCAACAACACCGCGGCCATCATCGCGCAGTTCCGCGAGAGCGTTGTCGGCCCGCCGCCCCCGAACGACAACTTCGCCGACGCGTCGGCCCTCGGCGGCGCCGCGGGCGTCTTCACGGGCACGAACAACGGCGCCACGAAGGAGCCGGGCGAGCCGAACCTCGCGTTCTTGAGGGGAGGCGCTTCCGTCTGGTTCAACTGGCAGGCCCCCTCGAACGGCTCGACGACGCTGACGACGGCCGGGAGCAGCTTCAACACGCAGCTCGCCGTCTACACCGGGAGCGGCCTCGGCGGACTGACCTTCGTCGCCCACAACGACGACGTGGACCTCGTCGCCGGCACGAGCAGCGTCACCTTTAACGCCGCGGCGGGCACCACCTACCGCATCGCCGTCGACGGCTACGGCGGCGCGACCGGGAGCCTCAGGCTCGTCTGGTCGCAAGCCGGGAGCGTCCCCCCGACCATGCAGCTCGGCTCGGCCGCGTTCGTCGTCAACGAGTCGGAGCGCAAGGTTCTCGTCAACGTGACGCGCGCGGGCGACACCTCGTCCGCCGTCTCGGTCAACTACACCACCGCGGACGGGACGGCGAGCGGGCGGGGTGACTACACACAGACGCTCGGCGCGCTCAGCTTCGCCCCCGGTGAGACCTCGAAGGCCGTCACGGTCTTCATCACAGACGACGTCTATCAGGAGGCGCCGGAGGGCTTCACGTTCACGCTCTCGAACGCCGCCGGGGCGACACTCGGCGCGCCGGCCTCGGCCGTCGTGACGGTCGACAGCGACGACAACGCCACGACGCCGGTTCCCAACCCGGTCGGCGAGGCCGGCTTCAACGCGGACTTCTTCGTCCGCCAGCACTACGTGGACTTCCTCAACCGCGAGGCCGACGCGCAGGGGCTCACCTTCTGGACGAACGAGATCGCGTCGTGCGGCGCGGACGCCCGGTGCGCCGGGGTCAAGCGCGTCAACGTCTCGGCCGCCTTCTTCCTCTCGATAGAGTTCCAGGAGACCGGCTTCCTCGCCTACCGCGCGCACAAGGCGGCCTTCGGGGACCTGCCGGGCAAGCCGGTGCCGATCACGCTCCGCAACTTCCTCGCCGACCAGCGGCGGCTCGCCCATAACGTCATCGTCGGCACGCCGGGCTGGCCCGAGCAGCTCGAAGCGAACAAGGTCGCCTACTTCAACGAGTTCGTCCAGCGCCCCGCGTTCATCGCGGTCAACCCGCTTTCGCTGACGGCCGAACAGTACGTGGACGGGCTGTTCAATCGCGCGGGCGTCATCCCGACGCGGGACGAGCGCGGCCTCGCCGTCGCCCTCTTCGGCGGCGGCGGAACGCCGGGGCGCGCCGCGGCGCTCCGCTCGGTCGCCGAGTCGCAGAGCGTGAAGCAGGCGGAGACGAACCGCGCCTTCGTGCTGATGCAGTACTTCGGCTACCTGCGCCGCGACCCCGACGACACGGACTTCCTGGGCAGCCCCGACCCGCAGTTCATCGGCTACAACTTCTGGCTGGGTAAGCTCAACGAGTTCGACGGCAACTTCATCAACGCGGAGATGGTCAAGGCGTTCCTCGACTCCATCGAGTACAAGCAGCGGTTCGGACAGTAACCGAGCGCCGCCCTAGAACGAAAGGGGCGACCGGCATGAGATGCCTGTCGCCCCTTTCCCTTCTCCGGCCTCGGACAGACCATAATGACTCTTATCGTGCGTGATAACGTGGGACGTCGGCCGAGTGAGAGTCTAACCACAAGATGTAGGCCGGCGAGGTGTGCAAATCAGAAAGCGGAGAGATGTTTCACGCCCTTCATCAGCCTTCGGCGGTTTCTGCTACACGGCCGACAAGCTGCTTGAGAATGCCCCGCGCCGGAGAGTCGCTGACGGGCGGCGCGAAATGTCGGCGGGCGGCTGAATTTGCTCCGCCGCCCGCCGACATTTCGCGCGCGATGTTAACCCCTCACTGGGTGCTCAGGACGTGTGCGACTGCGAAGATGCAATCCCCCCCTGCCGCGTACCGCACGACGTAGTTCCCGACGCCGGGCGGGAGGATCTGCCCGAAGCTGTCGGTGTGCGTGTCCCACAGTTGGTTGAGCGGCGCGCCGTCGTCGCCGTTCCAGTCCGAGTCTATGTTGAAGGGCGAGCCGGGACCCTTGATCTGCGTGAAGGGGAAGCCGAGGAACGTCCGCTCGTTCGTCGCCGCCAGGAACGAGGAGGTGCCGAAGCCGACCTGCCCGTCCCCGCCGATGCGCGTGTGCTTGAGCCTGCTGTAAGGGTTGAGCACGCCTCCCAAGGGGTTGTTGATGTTGATGAGGTTGAAGAAGAAGGCCGCGCCGTTGTTGATGAACACCTGCGCGCCCGGCGGGACGCTGCCGTGCGCGTAGACGACCACCAGGCTCGCGCCCTCCGAGAGCGGCAGCGGGGCGCCGCCCAGCCACGGGTCGCGGCCGTCGAAGAGCGACGTGGGCATTCCCGTGATGACGTAGTCGCGGTTGATGCCGGGCGCGATGAGCGCGATGACGCTCGCGCGGTAGGCCGCGAACACGCCCGGCCCCCAGCAGGTCGGCCCCGCCGACCCGATGAGCGTGCCGGTCACCGCCGTCCCGTTGAAGACCACGGTCTGCGTCGGGTTAGCCGCGGCCTGGAGCGTTCCCCAGTAAAGGAAGGCCCGCACCGCGACCGCGCCCGGCGGGACGCCGCGCAGGCGGATCGTGTTCGAGCGCGAGTTGCGCGTGCCGACCCCGTTGGCCACGTGGTCTAAGCCGCCCGGCAGCGGAACCTTGATCGGGTACTTAGCCGCCGTCGTGGCGTTCGCGGACTCGCTGTCGTCGGGGGCGTACGGGTCGGCCTCGACCGACCTCTTGTCGAGCGCCTCGAAATTTTCGAGTGTGGCTTCGGTGGCCCGTTCGTCGAGCGGGCGGTTGGTGAACCCGTTCTCGTCCTTGACGTCCTCCTGCATCCGGGCGGTCGGGATGACGTTAGACGGCCCGGCAGCGAGCAACGCCGTGAGCACGACGGCCGCGACGATAGAGGAGAAGATCGACTTGTGTCTGTTCATTCGTTTGACCTCCGCGTTAAAAGGGGGTGGCTCCCCGGAATGTGAGTATCCGCTCGGGAGGCGGACAGGTCATGAGGTGTTTTTGGAGCACGAACTTCCACGCGCGCGTGGAAGATTGGGAGGGGGTTTGAGTCGGCCGACGGCGCCAGCAGACACGCCCCTAAGGCTCGGATGGCGGCGTTAAGTCAGCAGTCTAACGGCCACGCGCCGACGCACCCGGAAAGAGGGTCACTACCGATACGTACTGCCGCTTGGCGGTGCAATCTCGGTGCCGCAGGCCCGGCCGTTACTTTGTCGTAGTCCGCCGGGCGAGTAGCGCGCGAGGGCATGTAAGAACTGCCGTGGCCCAGAAAATTTTACCCGCCGGCCGTACTTCGGCGATCCGCCCTCCGCTTCTCGCTCTCGTACGTCTGTACGCCGACGCCGGCAATACTCGGCGGCGTCTTCAGCGCGCCAGCCGCGGGAGGCCGGGCCGGTTCGCGCCTTCGATTTTATGGTCGAAGACGTTGAAGCCGCTCACGCCGCAATGAGGGGCGCAGGGGTCGAGGGCACGGCCGTCGCTGAGGATCACGTCGCGGGCCACTTCTGGTACGAGGTTACTGACCCCGACGGCCATGCGCTGAGGGTTTTTCCGAGCCACACCGGGTAGCCGGGTGGGATAACTGCGGCACGCGCCAAATGCCTTCTGGTAACCTCGCCGTTGACACCCCGCCCCTCCGCTAATATCCTTCCCCGCGCGTTCCTCGTTCTCAGGTTAGCTAAATAGATATAGGGCGGGTGACGCCGGGCGTCAGGCGCAGACAGGTGGGAGAGGTGTAAAGAGTTCACAGGGGCGACTTCACTTCGGAGAGTCTGCCCCGAGTCTGGAGGAGGCACACACGTGAACAGATACCTGGCCGAACTCGTGGGCACCTTCGTGCTGGTCTTCGCCAGCTGCGGGAGCGCCGTCCTGGCGGGTGATAAGATCGGCTTCCTCGGCGTCTCCCTGGCCTTCGGCCTGTCCCTGCTCGCGATGGTGTATGCCATCGGCCCCGTCTCGGGGTGCCACATTAACCCCGCCGTGACCGTCGGGATACTCATCACCAAGAAGATGGACGCGAAGTACGCGGCCGGGTACATCGCGGCCCAAGTTCTAGGCGCCGTCCTGGCCGCGGCCCTCCTGCTGCTCATCGCCAAAGGGGCGCCGGGCGGCTACGACCCGTCCGCGGCCGGGTTCGCCGCCAACGGCTACGGCGCACACTCCCCGGGTCATTACGGCCTGCTCTCCGCCTTCCTCGTCGAGGTGGTGCTGACCTTCTTCCTGGTGTTCACCGTGCTGGGGGCCACCGACATCAAAGCGCCCGTCGGCTTTGCCGGCATCGCCATCGGGCTGGTGCTCACACTCGTCCACCTGGTGGGCATCCCCGTGACCAACACCTCGGTCAACCCGGCGCGCAGCATCGGGCCGGCCGTCTTCGTGGGGGGGTGGGCCTTGAGCCAGCTGTGGGTCTTTATAGTCGCCCCCCTTATCGGCGCGGCTCTTGCGGCGGCGGTTTACATGACGACGCACAAACCGGCCGAGGTGATTAGCGTCAAGGAGGCCGAGCAGGCACTGGGGAGCGAACAGGCCGAGAGACGGTCGTAGTTGAGGTCGAAGGCTATTTAAGATACCGCTCGCCGAAGAACTCTGTCGGCGCCTCCGCCGTGCTGGCGCAAAAGGCAGCCGCCTAACAACCCATCCGAGGTGTTCGAGTCGTGCAGCCGAGTGGATAGTTCGGCAGCATCTCGCCGTTGACACCCCGCCCCTCCACTAATATCCTTCCCCGCGCATACCTGCCGCCTTCATGTTAGCTAAACAGGTTAGAATGACTGGTGGTGATGATGCCGGGTCATAGGCTTTCATTATAGGGCTGCACCCATGCAACTTCTGTTTCTACTCTTGCTGCTCGTCACCCCTCACCTGCTGCTCACCCTGGCAGGGCGGCGGATTCACGGGCTCAAGACCGCCCCGGCCGCGCGGGCCAGGGTAGGCTTGACACTCTTCTTCCTCTTCACGGCTCTGGGGCATTTCGTCAGGACGGAAGAGATGGCGGAGATGGTACCGCCGGCTATCCCGTATCGCGTGGAGGCCATCTACATCACCGGGGTGTTAGAGCTGCTGGGAGCCGTGGGCGTGTGGGTTCCTGGTCTCACGAGGCTGACGGGACTTTGTCTCATCCTGATGCTGGTATGCCTGCTGCCCGCGAACGTCTATGCGGCTATCAATCGTGTGGAGTTCGGCGGCCACGGGGCCGGCCCCGCTTACCTGCTCGTGAGGGTGCCGTTCCAGCTATTCGTGATCTGGTGGACTTACTTCGCGACGGAGCAGAAGTGGCTGCGGGGGCGGCCGAAGGAGGTCTAGCGGTGGCATGCACTCAACGCCCATAGCCGTTGACACCCCGCCCTTCCCCTAATACCTTCCCCGCAGACTTCCGGCCTGCCCCGCTTCTTCCAGCCGACTTGTAACTCTTACTTCACGCGCCCTCGCCTCGGTTCAGGATTGCGACCGGGCTTCTCGCCCCTGCTATAATCCCCGCAGACATTCATTCCGGAAGGGGGATTTCGGTGATGCCAGCCGGTAGCCTCGCACTTAGTTTCGCCCGCGCCAGCGCCCTCTCCTCGGGCCGGTTACGCGGGGCCGTGCTTGCGACTCTCTTCTTCTTCCTGCTCCCCGTCGCGGCCAATGCCTACACCCTCGTCCTACGCGGCGGGCGGCACGTCACCGTCCCCGACGACTTTAAGGTGACGCCCACGGCGGTCCTCTACGAGGCGGCGCCCGGGCTCTCGGTCACGGTCTGGCTGACGAACGTCGACGTCGCCGCGACCGAGAAGGCTAACGCCGAGCCGGCGGGGAGCTTCGCCAGGAGGATTAAACGGGGGGCGGCCGGAGGTGACGCCGCGCAGACGCCAAGCCCCGTGAAGACGGACCGCCGCGCCGGCCCGAAAGTAATCACCAACAAAGACCTCGAGCCGTCGCGGTTGAGGCGCGAAGCCCAGGAGGCGGAGTACGAGCGCACGCGCCGGGAACGCGGCATGCCCTCCAGGCAAGAACTACGACAGTACTTCGAGGAGCAGGACCGGAGGCTGCACGAGTCGGCCTTACGGATCGAGGAGGAGCGGGCGGAGGCGGAGCTGGAGTCAGTGAGGTCTGAACTCGTCGACGTCAAGCGGAATTTGTACGAACTGAGCCTGCGCCTGTCCCAACAGACTGGGGCCGACATACCCGCGTACGTATCCCCGAACTACTACCCTTACTACTACGCGCCGCCCGTCCAGGTTATCACCCGCTTCCCCTTCGGCCGTCACGGCGGCTTCGGGCGCGGTAGCTTCGGGTTCTACCCTGGAGGCCGCGCCTGGCCTTACAACCCTTGGCAGGGCCGCCCCTTCCCTTCTCTCCGCGGGGTGCCCTTATACAGGAGCATACCGCCGCGGGCCCCGGCGATGCCCGCACCCCGACGTTAAGACTACGGTTAAGTGGCGGGATGCCTGACCGTTGACACCCCGCCGCTAATATCCTTCCCCGCACGTTTCTTGCCCACGTTAGCTTCTAGATTCGGAGCGGCAGGTATCGCCGGGCGTTACCCCCGGCCCGCCTGAATACGTTTATGGCTGTGACGCAGAAGGACATCCGGCGGGCGGTTCGGGCGCTCGGCCTCGCGGGACACCCTCTGTGCCTCCACGCTTCGTTGAGCTCATTCGGCCACGTCGAAGGCGGCGCGCCCGCCGTCGTCCGCTCCTTCCTGGAGGAAGGCTGTACCCTCATCGTCCCGACGTTCTCCTCGGCCTTCGAAGTCGCGCCGCCCCCGCACCTCCGGTTCGAGCGAAACGGCTGGGACTACGGCGCCGACGCCGCCACGCGTCCCGGCACGGACAGGAGCTACACCCCCGAGGCGCCGGACGTCGACCGCGACATGGGCGCCATCCCGGCAGCCGTCCTCGGGTGGCCGGGCCGGGCGCGCGGCCGGCACCCGCTCGACTCCTTCGCGGCCGTCGGGCCGCGCGCCGCCGAGATCGTCGCCGGCCAGGCACCCCTGGACGTTTACGCACCGCTGAAGGCCCTGGCGCGGGCGGGGGGCTTCGTCCTGCTGGCGGGCGTGGGGCTCAAGCGGATGACGCTACTGCACCTGGCGGAGAAGGAGGCGGGGCGGACGATGTTCCGGAGGTGGGCGCGGGGCACCGACGGCGAGCCCACGGCCGTCGAGGTGGGCGGCTGCTCTGAAGGCTTCGGGAAGCTCGAGCCGTGCCTCCGCCCCGTCATGCAGACAATGCTGGTCGGCCGGAGTGAGTGGAAGTCGCTCCCGGCGGGCGAGGCTCTGGCCCGCGCCGCGGCGGCGATACGCGACGAGCCGCGGGTCACTCACTGCGGCGGCTCCGCGTGCGCTCGCTGCAACGACGCCGTGGCCGGCGGCCCCATCCTGCCCGGGTGAGGAGGCTCTAACAACACCATACACCCGGCGCTCGATTCCCCTCTCGCTGTGGACACCCCACCCCTCCGCTAATACCCTTCCCCGCGCACTACCCATCCCCCGCCGTCGGAAGTATTCGGAAGAGTGCGGCCGCTAAACATTTTTGCCAGACAACCGACGGCCGTGGTCTCTTACCCTTTAGAAGTCGTCGCCAGACCACATAACGCCCGTGAAGCCGGAGCCGCGCGGGCGGTTCGGAAACGCCTTCCGGTGACGGCGCGCCCAGGCGGCGCCGGACTCGACCCGGTGTAGGGGGCACCGTCAGCGATCACATGAGGCGCCTTAAAGCACTCGCCCTTCTTACCGTCGCCGCGCTCTTACTGTCACGGCCGGGCGTCGCCACGGCCACCTGGTCGATCACCGCCGTCGACCCTCGAACCAAACAGGTCGGCATCGCCGGCGCCTCCTGCACCGACTTCGTCTACGGGATCGCGGGCGTCGCCCCGGGCAAGGGTGTGATCGCCGCGCAGGCCATGAGTAACATGGAGGCCAAGCAGTTAGGGATGAAGCTGCTGTCGGAAGGCGCGAGCCCCCGGGAGGTGCTGGCCGCTATCACCGACCCGGCCTTTGATTCCGACTTCGCCGTGCAGCAGTACGGCATCGTCGCCCTCGGCTTCGAGGACAGCCCGGCCACCTACACCGGCGCGGACACGCCCGGCCGGAAGGAGGACTTGCGCGGCTACGGGGTCTCCGTGCAGGGGAACATCCTCACCGACGAGCGGGTGCTGCGTAACGCGCTGGCCGCATTCCGGAAAGCGGCGAAGGATAGCAAGACGAGTTTGGCCGACCGCCTGTTGGCCGCACTGGAAGCCGGGACGGAGGGCGGCGGCGGCGACCGCCGCTGCGGGGAGCAGCGGGCGCGCTCCGCATTCGTCGTGGTGGAAAGCCCGACGCCTGCCGGGAGAACGCCGTACCTGCTCATCAACATCACAGGGCAGGAGGCGGGCGGGGCTAACCCTATCAAACTGTTGCGGCGGAAGTACGACGAATGGCGGCGACGGTAATGACGCCGGGAGTGGGTGACCGGGCGGAAGGTATGGCTCTTTAGAGGACGCCCAGGACCGGGCCTTTTTGGGGCCGCCGGCTCAAGCTTTAGCGATCCCGATCAAGAGGCACTCGGTCTCTGTCACGCCTTCACCTAAGCCGCTTCCGGCGGCTCCGTCTCATCTACCTTCCGCCCGCCGGGTGACGGCCGCCCCTTCTGCATTGTCTGGATCAAGGTCTTCAATTCATCGGCTCCGGGGTCCGGTCGTCGGGTCGGATTGCTGATCACCCGCCAGCCGTTGGGGTTGGTGTGCTCAGTCAAATGATCGCGCATGTCTTCCGACTTATCAGCGGCAGACATTCTTCACCTCGCTAAGGGCTTTTCCTACCCCGCATCTTCCCTGAGCTGCTCGTGCTTGCACCTGGCGACCCCGCCTTCCATACCCTTCGGGTAGTAGAATCCGCTGCCGTGACAATCGGGGCACTGGCTCGTATCAAGATTCGAAGACGGGCTCGGGGCCTGCGGGCGTAGAAAACTCTCGATCAACAGGTCCGCCTCACCCGTGCGATGAATCGTCGTCGCATAGCCGCCAGGGTTGTTAATCCCCTGCCCCGTGGCTTGCAGATGTTGGGCGTACTTCCGGCATTCTTCAATCGTGAATTTTGAACCCACACCCACACCCGGTTCTGTGTGTGTTGTGTTTTTCAATTCCTTATTACTATTTTTATTGATACCGCGTGGGACTATACCCTGACTGACCACTGTATTCTCCGGGATACTAGTTTCTGCCTCTCGGACTATAGTGTCTCCGACTATAGTCTCTGAGACTATAGTCGGATTGGCTATGGTCTGTCGGGGTATAGTTTTCAAACCCGGAAGCACCTTGTAGCGATTACCTTCCTTGCCACCCTTCTTAGAGCTGCCCAAGCTCTCCACAAGCCCCTTCTCGATCAACTTGGCCACCGACCGTTGGACCTGACTTCGGCTCATGACGCAAAACTTGGCAAGCGTGCCAAGCCCGACCTCACACTCTTCGGACTTCCACCCACGACTTAGCCTGTATAACCTCTGGAGCACAGCCTGCTGATAGGGATCTAATTGCAATTCCGGAATTAGGCGGTCTGATATGTCATTAAATACCGGATAATATCCTTTGTTACTATCCACTATAGGCTGTTGGACTATAGTCTGTCGGGTTATAGTTTGGTCGCTAGGCTGATGTTTTCTTCTGTTACTTAACTTTGTTTGTGACTTTGCCATCGAGTGGGCGGATTCTTCGCCCGAATTGACTTTAGATTCTGTAACTATACCCTCCTGGGGTATAGTCTGTGGCACTATGGTCTGTAAAGGTATAGTCTCTGTAGGTATAGTCTCTTTGACTATAGTCTCTGAGGATTTCTGGCTTTGTTCTTCAGCATCATTAGTTGTAATTACCTTGTACTTGTCTACACTACCACTAACAGTAGAGGACTCTTTTTCGGCCCGCTCGCGCTCCTCTTTCTCTCGGGCAAGCCTTAGCAGCTTGGCCATGGGCAGGACTTTAATCGGCTCACTCATGCAGCCTCCTCCTCCTCCGCAGTTGGAGTTTCAAGCTGAAGCTCTGTGTAAGCTTGGTCAATGAGTTCCACCGGCGCGTTCTGAATCTTCATGAGTTGAAGCATCTGATAGGCCGTGCCGCAAATGCGGAGGACGTCGCGGGGGATACCGCCGGTGAGTTCATAAATCCGTCGCGTAGCCGCAGTGGAAAAGGGGTTAGGGAACTTGTAGTAGTCACAGCGGTGCTGAATCATTTTTTCGACCTCGGTGAGGGACATCGGTGCCAGCACGGTCGGGTTAATTAATCGAGAATAAAGTGGTTTCAGCTTTTTAGTGCGGAGGCGGTCTCGTAACTCCAACTGGCCGGCCAGCACGATCTGAAGGAGTTTGGCCTCGTTAGTTTCGAAGTTCAGGAAGCTGCGCACGAGCTCCAACATTTTGGTCGACAGCTTCTGGGCTTCGTCGATGAAGAGGATCACAGCTTTGTCGGCCAGAAACTGCTCGCCGAGCCACGCCTCGAATTCCCGCTCGTGCTGCGTAATCGATTTCCGTGAGGGCAGTCCCACGGCGCCCGTCACAGTCTGGATGAAGGCATATTCAGACTTAAAATTCGGGGTGGGAATGAGGATACTTACCACATCGTCCATCGCGTCGAATTCTGCGTGGGCGTAGCGAACGATGCTGCTCTTGCCAACTCCGACATCCCCCAAGACAGCCGTGAATCCCTGGCGGTATTCAACACAGTACCTGATCTTAAAGAGCGCCGCTTCGAGAGCGTCGGTCAAGAAGAGGGCGACTGGGTTGGGGGAAATAGAAAAAGGCGTAAATTTTCTTTTCATGCGGACGCCCTTATATCATCGCTTAACGGCTTAGTTCAATAAAAAAATCAAGAATAAAGCTTTATTCTGAGATTGATTGTCTGAATAGACAAGCTGTCCGAGTGAACAATTAGCCAGAACGGTTAATTGTGACTCAGAAATCAAAACTATCCACAAACCAAACTATGTCCCTCCTAGGAGGTATTTATCGGCATATTGAAGTGGGGTTTCATAACGTTTCACAATCGCAAGTTCTTTAGAGTCAGCAGTCAATGTGACTGACGAAGTCTTTATACATTGCAATTCCGATAATAGAAAAACGATGTCCCGCCGTAAGAAGTCGAACCTCAATAAAATCATTAACTTACGCGGCAGGCAAATTGATGTAAGGGACACGGCATGTGCCCTGCTAAACTGCCGACGTGCCTCAATTCTCCCCCTTACTCGTGGGATTAATTACCTACCTCTTAACGGCCGGAGTGGTCATGCGTCTCTCGCGCCGCAGAAGTCGACGCTACACCTCTGACCGGTGCCAGTGGTGGGCCAGCTAGTTCATCTTTCTCGCCCGCCCCCTTACTTCCTCCTCTCAATCTTCTACAAACTCAGCGTCCATTGGTTGACCGCCGGCATAATCTCCGTCAAGTCTTCGTTTGTGATGTTTCACGCGCGGACAAATCTTGGAGTCGCGAGTCGACACGCTTGAACTCTTAGCGGGTCTGGCGCAAGGGCCGTCCGCGGCGAATCTCGGCCGCCTCTCGGCCTGTAGAAGCGTGTACTGTGTTGGGCGGGGAGGATAAGTGCCTATGCTGAGGCGGAATCAGGTCTGGTAGGGAGGTGCGTCAGGTGGTGAGCATTACTTCAAGAGCGGCAACGCAGGCATATACTCGATGCGACGGCTGGTAGCTTTCAGCTAAATCCTTGTGGTCAGGGGGCGGCGGAGATAGCCCGTAGCCGTGAAACATCAGAGGGCCGATCTCTTAACCATAGAGTGGAGATAAATTACCTATTTTCAATTTATGATTCCACTACGTGTCAAATAATGGAATCATCAGAGCAGGAATGTAACTATTCAGGTCTTAGAGGGTAAGAGCCACTGGCCGGCCTGCAAAGGCCAGTTCAAGGGCTGTCAGGAGTGGCTGTTTCTGCTTCCGCGCACTGGAGAGATAGCTGCGGATCCGACAGAACCGCTCCGCCCCAGCCGCCGTCCGGAAGCAACCGCTGGTCTTCTGCTGAAGTTTTATCATCCGCAGATCCCGCTCCGACCCATCGTTGTCGAACGGAACTGAGAGGTCAGTCATGAACCGGAGCACCTCCTCGCGACATTCCCGCAGCCGCTTCGAGAGCGCCGGGGCGGGACTCTTCCGCCGGATCGCCTTCGGCGCTTTTAGGCGTGGCACCCCTTTCTCGGGAGGCGACCCCCGAGGCGTCGGCGGATTGAGCCTGGCCGCGCGGGCGACTACCCGGTCGTAGCGGCGGAAGAACTTCGCCCGCTGCTCTTCGGTGAGTTCGTGGCCGCCGGCCGCGCGCACCCGCTCGCCGGCGGCCTTGATCTCCAGCAGGAGCTTCGCCAGTGGCTCCGTCCACTGCTGCCGCTCGGCGCACGTCTCCTCGATATAGGTCAGCTCCCGGAGCAAGTGCGCCCCGCACAGGGCGTGGCGGGACTGTCGGTACTGGCGGTAGGCGCATAAGGCGTCGCTGACGAACCGTCCCAGCGTAGGCGGGCAGGATGCTGATCGCGTCCATCGCTTCCTTGCCGCGCCTGGGTGAGCAGGCGTAGTGCGTCAGCCGGTCGGTTCTGGCCACATGCACCCAGTGGCCCTGCCCGGCGACTCGCAGCCCCGTCTCGCCCAGTAGAGTTCGTAGAGCTGCTGACGGGTAAGCACCAGGCGATGACCTCGCGGGGGGAGAATGGATGCGCGGGGTAGGGAGGGAAGGTAGCGGGGTAAGATAGCGCGGGCGTGGCGGCGGGCTAACCTTTCTGTCGCGCTCACTTAGCCAGTCCTGAATAGTTACTTAGAAATAGAGAACCGAATGTTCTTGACACCAGCAACTGATACGTCGTATAAGCCGCCGAATCGGCTCCGAAGTTCAACACTCCCCTCAGTCGTCGGGGCCAGACTCGTCTTGGCGGCGTTTATCCGTTTGAAAGTCTTCCGGCTCAGCTGAAGTCAGCCCGGTGCTGGCTTCATCGTTCTTACGACCTCATCAATAGGAGACAAAATGCCCGGCGACGACTCAGTGGTGCGGTACACTATCTCCCCATGCATCGGCATCGCGCAGGTCGGCAATTCCAAAACGGAGTATTACATCGGGCCAGAGGCGCCGGGCGGGTTGCCGCGGCCGGAGGGCGGCTTTAAGGACGCCAAGGGTCGCGTCAAGCGGCAGGCCGCGCGCTTCCGCGTCTGAGGCCTGAACAAAGCCGGCCAAGCGGTAAGGGAGATAACGGCCGACGAGGCCGAGATCACTTGGCACGTCCACCTCGTCAACCGCAAGGCCGCCTGGTATCAATTCCAAAACGGGATGGAACTTGGGCCGGAGTACGCCAGGACGCGGCCTCCGCCACTCGGCGATCTCGGGCAACGACCGCTGGCAGCCCGCCATAGACCCGGGCCTGCGCAAAATCACGCCGGGAAACGGATTGTGAAAAACGAAAAGGCACTTCGACGATATTTCAGTCTGCTCGGGGCGTTAGGGCTCGCGGCCTGTGTCTTACTCTGCGCGCCGCCTCCGGTTCGAGCGCAGGGCACGGACGAGGCGGCGCTCCGCGCGCTCTTGGACAGGTTCCTTTCCGCCTACCAAGCTAAAGACCTGGCGCGCCTGACCGCGCTCTGGGGAAAGCAATCTCCGGAGTCGGAGGCCGGGCAGGAAGCCCTCAGGCGCGACGTCGAGGCGCTCGCGAAGCACGCTTCGAAGGGTGTCTCCGTCGTCAGGTTGGAGGTCGAAGGCGAGAAGGCTTCGGCGCGTTTGGTCGTCGAAGCGGCCGGCGTCCCCGGGAAGTTAAACCGCACGGCGCACTTCGTTAAGGAAGGCAGCGGATGGAAGCTGAGCGGCTACGCGCCGAGCGAGGAAGAGTTTGCCGAAGAGCTGGCCGGCGCGACGACGGATGCCGACCGCCAAGCCTTTCTTGAAAAAGAGAAAGAGCTGGTGTCGGCCGAGCTGGTGAGCGCGCTGCTCGCGCGTGGCCGGTCGCTCCACCTGCGGGGCGAGCTGTCAAAGTCCCAGGCCGTCTACGAACTCTCGCTCAACCTGGCCGAAAAGATTGGCGACAAGCCGGGGACGATCACGGCCCTGCGCCAGCTCGGGAGCGTTCTCGACTCGCAGGGCTCCTACATGCGTGCCCTGGAATTCAACCGCCGGAGCCTGAAGCTGGCGGAGGAGGCGGGCGACAAAATCGGCGTCGCGGCGGCCCTGAACAATCTGGGGAATACGCTCGACTATATCGGCGAAGTCTCGTCGGCACTGGATCATTACCAGAGGGGATTGGCTATCGCCGCCGAAATTCAGGACCGCGAGCTGCTAGCGCGCTTACACAACAACATCGGCCTCATCTACAAGTCGCAGGGCGAGCCCATGCGCGCGCTCGAACACATCCAGCAGAGCTTAAGGCTGGCCGAAGAGTCAAAGGATAAAATCTCCGTCTTCAGGGCGCTGCATAACATCGGGATCGTCCACGCGGGGCAGGGCAATTACGAGCAGGCGTTCGAGTATTACCGGAAGAGTCTCGCCCTCGCTGAAGAGCTTGGCGCGAAGATGGTCGCCCCGCGGATTCTG
Organism: Pyrinomonadaceae bacterium; assembly: GCA_036389235.1. Classification (GTDB taxonomy): domain Bacteria; phylum Acidobacteriota; class Blastocatellia; order Pyrinomonadales; family Pyrinomonadaceae; genus QHXN01. The sequence goes on from DASVQJ010000346.1 coordinate 68,270, forward strand.
GGTAACATGGGGCTGTCGCTGGCCGGGAGAGGGAACTACGCGGAGGCGCTCGAATACCACCGACGGGCTTTGGAGCGCGCGCGCGAGGTCGGCGACAAGGAGGTCATCGCCGGGTCGCTCAACAACATGGGCGACGTGTACGGCAACCTCGGCGAATACGGCCCGGCGCTCGAACACTTCCTCAAGGGCCTGGAGCTGGCCAGGGAGATCGGGAACAAGGCCCTGCTCGCCGATGCGCACGGCGACATCGCCGAGGTCAACCTGCGGCTCGGCCGACACGCGGAGGCCGCGCGCTACGCCGAACTCTCCGCCGCCCTCAGCCAACAGGCCGGGCGCCCCGAGATGCTTTCACACGCCCTCACGCTATCGGCGAAGGCGCGGATGGCCCTCGGCGAGTCGGAGTCGGCCCGCCGCTCGCTACTCGAAGCGGTCTCCACGGCCGAGAGGCTGCGCGGGCAGGCGACCGGCGGCGAGCGCGAGCGCCAACGCTTCTTCGAGAGGCAGGTCGAGCCCTACTACGTCATGGTCGAACTGCTGCTGGCGCGCGGCGAAGAGTTCGAGGCGCTCGCCTACGCCGAGCGCGCCAAGGGCCGCGTGCTGCTCGACGTGCTGAGCAACGGCCGCGCCGACATCAGCAAGGCGATGACGGTCGAGGAGCAGGCGCGAGAGCGCGCGCTGCTCGGCCAGATCAACTCGCTCGACACGCAAATCCTCGGCGAGAATTTGCAGGAGCGGCCTGACCCCGCGCGGCTTAAAGAACTCGACGCGAGCCTGCGGCGCGCGCGTCTCGAATACGAGTCTTTCCAGACTGACCTCTACGCCGCCCACCCCGAGCTGAGGCTGCGCCGCGGGCAGACCCCCTCGCTCACGCGTGAACAGTTGGCGGCCCTCCTGCCGGACGCGAAAACGGGCCTGCTTGAGTTCGTCGTCGGCGAAGACGCCTCTTACCTGTTCGTCCTGACGAGGGGCGCGGGCCGGCGCGCGGCGGTCGGGTTGAAGACTTACCGGCTGAACGTCAAGGCCAAAGAGCTGGGCGCGCGGGTCGAGGACGTACGCAAGCGTTTTGAGGAGCGGAACCTCGACTTCCGCGAGCAGGCGCGCGGGCTTTACGAACTACTCCTCGGGCCGGCGCGGGAACAACTGCGCGGGCGGACGCTGCTCTGCGTGGTGCCGGACGGTGCGTTGTGGGAGTTGCCGTTCCAGGCTTTGCAGCCGAGGGATGGCGCGTACCTCGTCGAAGACCACGCCGTCTTTTACGCGCCCTCGCTCAGCGTCCTACACGGGATGGAGAAGCTTGCGGGCCGCGGGCGCGGTGCCGCCGCGTCGCGGGGCGGACGCGAGCGCGTGCTACTGGCCTTCGGCAACCCATCGCTGGGCCGGCGCACCGTCGAGTTAGTCCAGTCTGTATACAGGGACGAGAGGCTGGGGCCGCTCCCCGAGGCCGAGAGGGAGGTGCGAGCCCTCGAACAGTTTTACACGCCGTCGCGCAGCAGGGTTTACGTCCGCGAAGAGGCGCGGGAGGAACGCATCAAGGCCGAGGTGGGCGATTACCGCGTACTGCATTTCGCGACGCACGGCGTGCTCGACGACCGCAACCCCATGTACTCGCATGTGGTGCTCTCTCAGGCCGAAGCGGGGGGCACGGAGGACGGCCTCCTGCACGCCTGGGAGGTGATGAAGTTGAACCTGAAGGCCGACCTCGTCGTGCTGTCCGGCTGCCAGACGGCCAGAGGCAGGGTCGGGGCGGGCGAGGGCGTCATCGGGATGGAGTGGGCGCTGTTCGTCGCCGGGAGCCCCACGGCCGTGTTGAGCCTCTGGAAAGTTGAATCGTCAAGCACGGCGGAGTTGATGGTCCGGTTCCACAGGAACCTCACAATGCGGGGTGCCGGGCGTAGGAAAGCGGAGGCGCTCAGGGCGGCCAGCCTTGAGTTGTTGAAGGACGAACGCTTTCGACACCCGTTCTACTGGGCCGGCTTCGTGATGACCGGCAACGGCCTGTGACCCGGCTTTCGGTCTGAAGAAGAGTCCATCACCTGGCGCGTCGCAACTTGCGCACGCTGCCGAGCAGGTTCAGCGCGACAGAAGAGTTCGGGTTTGACTCCACGAGCGCCCGGAACTCCCGCTCGGCCTCTTCCAACAGGCCCGCCCGCGCGTAGAGCACGCCGAGCATCAGATGACTGTCCGGCAGCGACCGCCGCGCGCGTCTCAACTCTTCACTCTCGGCCTGTCCCACGACCGCGAACTTCGCCTCGGGCGCCGCCGCACCGGGGGACACCACCTCTTTACCGCCGAGCACGGCCGTCACCTGCCAAGAGTAAGTAGCGCCGCGCCGGAGCGGCCGGGGGGGAGTCCACTCGGTCGCCGTCAGCGGGCCGCTTTCGGCCACCTTGTTGAGCCGAGAGTCAAAGACTGAGACGGCATAACTCGTCGCTCCGCCGGGCGCGCCCCAACGGAACGAGGGCCGGTCGCTCTCGACCACCACGCCCGCCGGGCCGAGGATGGCGAACGGGGCGCCGCCCCCGGGGCCGCGTAACGCGCCCGCCCCGCTTTCTAACGCATCGAGCACCGGCGGCCTTTTCACACGCTGTGACGCCAGCGCCTCGCCGACCTCGCGCCGCCACGAGGCCGGCAATCCTTCAAGGCCCTTCTGCCGACCCCGCCCGTCCAGCTTCACAAGCCTGCTGCCGTCCCGAAGTTCGGGCGAGACCTCCGCGGGTTGTTTCGGCGCCCGCGGGCCTCTCGGCCTCGGCCCCGGGGGAATTTCAGAGAGTTCCTTCGGGGCGGCGGGTGGTTCGTGCTGTCGCGTCCGCGCGGGCGGCGCGGCCTCCTCATCCCGTTTACTCTTCCCGTCTTCGTCGGGTCGTCGAGCGGGCTCGGCCGGGGGATGCCCGGCGGCCACGTCCGGCGACTCGCCGGGCGGCGTGCGCGGACTTAACAGATCGCGCGCGCCCCACCAGCCCGCGAGGAGCACGGCGAGCAGGGCGGCGAAGGCGGCCGCGGTCTTGAGCTTCGCAGAGGTCAAAAGGCCGGCGCCCGCAAGGCCGCCGAGCAGAGCCCTGTCTAGCCTCGTCTCGCGGAAGCGGATCGTGACGGTCGGGCCTTCGCCCGCGCGGGCCGGGGGCGCGACGGTGAACGTAAACTCCTGCCCGCTTTCGAGAGTGACGGCGGCCGGGCCCTGCCCCGCGGCACCGGCCATGCGTAGCAGGTATTGGGCCAGCAGCAATTCGCCCCCCGCGTCTCGCGCGCTGACCGTAAGGGCGCGCGCCGACGGCTCGACCCGCAAGCTCAACACCCTCTCTCTGTAGACCTCCCAGGAGCAGCGTGCCGCCCCGTCTACGGAGACCGTGAGGCGGGCCGCGAACAGCCCTTTGCGCCGCCGCGCCTCGCCTTTCAACGTCTCGGCCAGGCCCTTCATCTCGGCCGGGGTTAGTTCGGGAGGGTGCTGGCGGTCTTGGGGGAGCATATGGTCGTCGGATTTCCGGCTGTGCAGCTTGAACTCGGGCAGCACGAGGCGCTGCCTCGAATAATGATGGCATGAGGCGCGCAGCAGCCGCGCCCAGCAACAGGGGTGCGTGACGGCGTGGAGCCTCCGCGACTCGGCGGCCTGCTCGGCCCGCGGGTCCGCGTTCCCGCCGTCGTACTGCAACTCGGCGAGGTCGTAGGCGAGGGGGTCGAAGCGCGCGGGCAGGTGCCAGCCGCCCGCGGGCTCCTCCTCCCCGCCGACGGGCCGCAGGCGGTGCAGGCAACGCTTGACGAAACGGAAGTGCGGGCCGGGGTCGGACATCGTCACGAAAAGCTGTTCGCGCCGCGCCCCTTCGCAGTTGGTCAGGAACCCCTCAAACCTGCGCCCGAGACGCTGTCTGATCTCGCGCTTTGCGTCGCGCACGCTGTAGTCGCCCTTCGTGTCGAGGTGCGCGGGCGAGCCCTGCACCAGCACCTCGTAGAGCCGCTCGGCCTGACTGGTCCCGAGGTCGAAGAGGACGCAGCCCTGCCCGACCGCCGCATAGAAGGAGTTGTGTTCGAGGTAGAGCAGCACCAGGTGCTTGACGTAGCGGACGAGCATGTCATCCAGCGTCAGCACCCTCGCGCCGGCCCTGTGCTCCTGCTCCTGCATGGCCTCGTAGGGCTCGGCGCACAGGTAGGTGAGGTACTGGAGAAGCTGGCGCGGCGTGAGCGCCAGCTTCTTATGCACCTCGTTCTTGGGCCGCTTCGCCTGCCGCTTCTTCTGCGTGAGGGCCGTGACGTAGAGGCGGGAGGTCGCCTGGCGGAGCACGCTGTGGGCGTCCTTGCGGTCGGCGAGCAGGAAGTAGCTCAACTGGAAGACCCACCGGGCGGTCGCCTCGATCTCCAACTCGCGGATTCTCTGCGTGCTGCCGGGCATGAGCATGAAGTCGTGGGTGCGGCGGACGTTTAAGCGGCGCGGGCTCGAACTATAAAGCAGGGGGGCGTCGGCGACCGTGGTTTTTTCGCCGTGAAAAAGCACAAGATCGGGCCGAAAAGATCACGCCATACTGAGCCTGTAACCGAACCTTCAGCGGCCCGCCGTCGCTGGAGTCACCCGACAATAAGCGCCAAAACGAATTCTCTCTCCTCGGCGACAGCGCCGCGCCTGCGACCCCCGCCGGCCTGCGCCGCCCGCCACCTACCGGAGGTTCACCCATGCGAAACAAAGCCCTCGCGGCATCCCTGCTACTCACGGCCCTGGTCTACACATGCCTGGCTCAAGCGGGCCGGGCGCAAAAGAACTCAGGGCCTGCGACGCGGCCCGCGACCCCCGCGGAGAAGCCGGAAAGAAAGTCCGCGCTCAGGAAGTCACTGCAATCACTGCTGCCGGACGTGACCGTCACGGACGAGAGCGTGCGCGACGCGGCGAGGCCGCGCAAGGACGAGAGTTACACCATGCTCCGCATCGTCTGGACGGCCGACGACCCTGCGGCCCCCGCGAAGACCGAAGTCTTCGGCTCCGACCACCGGCCCGGCCCTCCGTTCGCGGGCCGCTCGATGCGCGTCACGGGCCGCAGGACGATGAAGGGAGGCCTCGCGCGGCAGCGCGGCGTCGCCCTTTCATCGGAAGACGTGTTGATGGTCGCGCTCGACGCGGCGGGGCGGCTCCGCTGCTGGTACGCGTTCGCCGACCCGCGCCTGTCGGGCGAGGAGGGGTTGCCGCTGCCGGGCGAGTCCGAAGGGCGCCCCCGCCGCACTTTCCACCTCTCGCGCGTCAAGTTCTACGTGGGCGTCCCCGACGACCCCGAGATAGCCGAGGTGCGCTTCTACCACCCGCGCTGGACAGGCGACGGGCACGTCCTTGAGGCGCTCGGCACGATTCATTTCTGAAGTCGAGGAGGTCCCCAACATGAAAAGCGCCCGGCGATTTTTCGCCATCCTCTGGCTCGCCCTCGCACTGGCAGCACCCTTCGAGACCCTCGCGCAGTACAAGGAGTTCCCGGAGGAAGACCCGTACGAAGACCCCGAGCCCTCCTTCAACCCCTACTACTCCTACGAGACGGTGGCCTACGCCGGCGGCGACTACTTCGCGCCCTCGGCCATCTCGTCCACACAGACGCTCGACATCGCCATCCTCGGCGACGGCTTCACCCTGTCGGAGATGCCCCAGTACCGGGTCATCGCCCAGAGGCTCGTTGAAGGGATTCTCGCGCAGCAGCCGTTCAAGGAGTACCAGCGCTTCATCAACTTCCACCGCATAGATGTCGTCAGCAACGAGAGCGGGACGGACTACGGCTCCGACCCCAGGTGCAACAAGCTCGACCCCTACAGCCCGTACTGCTCCCGCGACACGGCGCTCGACGGCGGCTTCACCTTTATTGACCAGCGGACGCTCAGGGTCAACACGAATAAGGTGGCGACCGTCCTCGCGAATAGCCTCGGGGCGCCCAACTCCTCGCGCTACGACACGGCCATCGTCCTCATCAACGACCCGAAATATGGCGGCTCCGACGGCGTCATCGCCGCCCTCTCGTCTCTCCATCCGGACTACGTCAACGGCACACTCCACGAGCTGGGCCACACCTTCACGCGCCAGGCCGACGAATACGGCGGCGACGTCCCCTGCTACTTCTTCGGCGAGTTCCAGGAGCCCAACGTCACGGCGCGCCCCCTCTTCTTCCAGCCACAGAACGACCCGCTGCGCAACTACAAGTGGAACTACTGGATCACCTTCGGCACGCCGATCCCGACGCTCGGCACCCAGTACCAAGCGGGGGTCTGGGAGGGCGCGGTCGGGTGCAAGGAGGGCGCGTGGCGGGCGCACTACGACTCGAAGATGCGTAGCATCAACAGGCCCTACGGCGTGGTCAACACCGAGGTCTTCGTCAAGAGGTTCTACACCTTCGCGCCGCTCGTCGTCTTCAGCTCACCGGCCGCCGGCTCGACCGTCTCCGTCCAGCGCGGGCTGCCGCAGCAGTTCTCGGTCTCGCCGCTGACTTCGCCGCTCAGCCACGGCTACACAGTCAGGTGGAGGGTGGACAGGGCGCTCGACGGCGAGGGGATGTTCTACACCCTGAACACCGACGACCTCAGCGTCGGCACCCACACCGTCACCGCCACGGTCGCCGACGAGACGCCCTGGGTGCAGCGCGACCCGGACGGCCTGCTCAGCGAGGAGCTGACGTGGACGGTCAACGTCACCGGCACGACGCCCGCGCCCAACCCGCTCGACGACCCGACCTTCTTCGTCAGGCAGCAGTACCGCGACTTCCTCAACCGCGAGGCCGAGCAGTCGGGCCTCGACGCCTGGGTACGGACACTGACGCAGTGCGCGCCCGGCGACATCTCGTGCGACCGCGTCGCCGTCTCCTCCAGCTTCTTCCGCTCGGCGGAGTTCATGCAGAACGGCTACCTCGTCTACCGCTTCTACAAGGTGGGCCTCGGGCGGCCGCCGAACTTCTCGGAGTTCATGGGGGACATGCAGCCCGTCATTCCGATTGACGGCAAGGTCGAGGCGCGGCGCGCCTACTATGCCGACGGCTTCACGGCGCGCCCCTCCTTCTCCGCCGCCCACGACTGGCAGGGCAACTGGGACTACGTCAACAGCCTGATGGCGAACGCCGGCGTCATGCTCCCGAGCCGGGACCAGCTCGTCTCCGACCTCAACAACGGCTGGAAGACGCGCGCCGACGTGCTGAGGGCCGTGGCCGAGAGCCAGGAGGTCTTCGACCGCGAGTACAACAGCGCATTCGTCACGATGGAGTACTTCGGCTACCTACGTCGTGACCCCGAGTCCGGCGGCTACAGCGCCTGGCTCAACTACCTCAACGAACACCCCGGAGACTATCGGACGATGGTCAACGGCTTCGTCAACTCTTGGGAGTACCGGCACAGGTTCGGCCTGCCATAACGGCTCGGCCGCACAAGGGGCAAACTTCATCGGAGACAAAACCATGCGCAAGGCACAAACACTTCTCATTGCGTTAATCGTTTGCGGGCTCGCGCCGTCCGCCCTCCCCGTCGCGCGGGCACAAGGTCAGAGGGGGCAAGCCGCGCCATCGGCGGCGACGCCTTCGTCGTCGCCCGAGGGCCGTCTCGTCAGAAACCACTTTGAAGGGCGCGGCGCGCGCCCGGAATGGGCCGACCGCGCCTTCCGCGCGGGCAAATCCCTCGTCGCCAAACGCGCGGCCGGTCGCAGGGACGCGCTGCGCGAGGACGAGTTGGAATTGGTTGAGGTGGCCGAGGACGACCTGAAGCAGACACACGTCCGCATGGTCCAGGTCAGCGGCGGAGTGCCCGTCTACGGCAGCCAGGTCATCGCCCACCTCGACTCGGCCGCGCTCCAAAGTGCCGGCGGGCGCGCGACGGAGGGCGCGCTTCTCGGCGTGAGCGGCCGCACCTTCGCGGGCGCACGCCGCACCGGCTCGGCCCCGTCCCTTACGCCCGCGCGGGCCATCGCCATCGCGCGCGAGGCGCTCGCCCACAGCGGGAACTTCGCGCGGCCCCCGGAGGCGCAGCTCGTGATCCTGCCGCAGAGCCTCGTCACGGGTGACGCCGCGGACGAGGGCGCGACGCTGACCTTCCGCGTCGAGCTGCTCGTCACGGACGGCTCGCCCGCCACGGGCCGCCACCTCTACTTCGTGGACGCGCGCGACGGCAGCGTCGTCTGGCACTACGACAACCTACAGCGCGACGGCATCGGCTTCAGCCTCTACAACGGCGTGATGTGGATAGCCACGACCGACGACCCTTCGGCCGGCGACTTCATCCTGCGAGACCCTTACCGCTGCTCGACGCCCGGTTGGGTCTACCCGGAGTTCGACCAGTGTCTCCGCACGAGCGACATGTTCAATACTTACTTCACCTCCGAGCCCGGCGTCGTCTTCCGCGACCCCGACAACTACTGGGGCGACGGGACGAACGCCAACCGCCAGACGGCGGGCGTGGACGCGCACATCGGCTCGGCGCTGACGTGGGATTACTACCTCTACCAGCACGGCCGCCGCGGCATCGACGGCGCCGGCTACCCGCTGCTGAGCCGCGTCCACTACGAGCAGCCCGGCAGCATCTTCAGCTTTAACGCCTTCTGGGACGGCAACGCGGTCGCCTACGGCGACGGCGACGGCGTGCGCCACTTCGCCGCCCTCGACGTGGTCGGCCACGAGATCACGCACGGCGTCACGCAGTACTCCGCCAACCTCGTCTACGCGCGCGAGCCGGGCGCGCTCAACGAGTCCTTCTCCGACGTGTTCGGGACGGTGATCGAGTTCTACGGCGGCATCAACCCCGACTACCTGCTCGGCGAAGACATCAACGCCTTCGGCCAGGGCCCGGTCCGCAACATGGCCGACCCGCCCTCCAAGGGCAACCCCGACCACTACGACAGGCGCTCCTACCCCGGCCTCTGCACGCCCGACTTCTTCAACGACAACTGCGGCGTGCACGACAACAGCGGGATTCAGAACAAGGCGTTCTACCTGCTGGCCGAAGGCGGCGTCCACCCCTACAGCGGGGTCTACGTCCCGGGCATCGGCCGCCACGCCGCCGCGCAAATCTTCTACCGCGCGCTGACCACCTACCTCTTCCCGAGCGCGAACTACTTCAACGCGCGCTCGGCGACCGTCCAGGCCGCGGCCGACATCTACGGCGCGGGCAGCGCGCAGCACTCGGCCACCGCGGCCACCTGGGACGCCGTCGGCGTGCCCGCGAACCCCATTGACGAGACCCGCTTCTTCGTGCGCCAACTCTACAGCGACCTGCTGGGGCGCGGGCCGGACTCGAGCGGCTACGACAACTGGAGCAACTTCATCGCCGGCTGCGGCCTGGACTACCAGTGCAAAATCCAGCGGCACATTGAGACGGCGAGGGGCTTCATGGAGTCGGGCGAGTTTCGGCAGAGGGTCGGGGGCGCGTTCAATCCGGCGTCGCCCGGGCCCGGCGACACGCCTTACAACCGCGAGTACGTGCGGCAATGCTACCTCGCCTACCTCCGGCGCGAGCCCGACCCCGGCGGCTACAACGCTTGGCTCAACTACCTCGCCAACACGGGCGACTACAACGGAGTCACGCACGGCTTCATCTACTCCACCGAATACCGGCTCCGGTTCGGCCCGGCTTAGGGCCGCCGACTCGCCGGCCGTCAAGTCCCGCGGGGGCCGGACGAGAGTGGCAGGCCACTCTCGTCCGG
>DASVQJ010000347.1:0-14437 GCA_036389235.1 Pyrinomonadaceae bacterium
GTTCGCGCCCGAGCGGACGTGGGTGCACGCGTTCACCGACGGCCGCGACGTCTCGCCGACGTCGGGCGCAGAGGACCTCGGCGAGCTGCCCGTGGAGCGGATCGCGACCGTCGTCGGCCGCTACTACGCGATGGATCGCGACAAGCGCTGGGAGCGCACGGAGCGCGCCTACCGGATGCTGGTCGAAGGCGAGGGCCACCGGGCCGTCGATCCGGTCGAGGCGATCCGCGGGTCTTACGAGCGCGGCGTGACGGACGAGTTCGTCGAGCCCGTCGTCATCACCCGCGCCGACGGCTCGCCGACGGCGACCATCATGGACGGCGATTCCGTCATCTTCTTCAACTTCCGCGCCGACCGCGCGCGCCAGCTCACGAGGGCTCTGGCGGTGGAAGACTTCGAGGGCTTCCCCGTGCCCGACCGGCCCCGTGTGGACTACGTCTGCTTCACGCTCTACGACCAGACCTTCGGCCTGCCCGTCGCCTTCCCGCAGCTCCGGCACCGGAACATCCTCGCCGAAGTCTTCGCCGCCGTCGGCGTCCGCAACTACCGCCTCGCCGAGACAGAGAAGTACGCGCACGTCACGTACTTCTTCAACGGCGGCACCGAGCTTGAGTACCCTTCGGAGCGCCGCCTCCTCGTCCCCTCGCCCAAGGTCGCGACCTACGACCTGATGCCCGAGATGGCCGCCTTCAAAGTCACCGACAAAATCCTCCGCGGCATCGACGAGCGCGACACCGACGTCTTCATCGTCAACTTCGCCAACCCCGACATGGTCGGCCACACCGGAAATTTGGCGAAGACCGTCGAGGCCGTCCAATACATCGACACCTGCCTCGGCTGGATCACGAAGGCGCTCCGCACGGCCAAAGGCCGCTGCCTCATCACCGCCGACCACGGCAACTGCGAACAGATGATCGACCCCACCACCGGCCAACCCCACACCGCCCACACCAACAACCCCGTCCCCTTCCACCTCATCGACCCCGACTCCCTCGGCGTCAAACTCCGCCCCGACGGCGCCCTCGAAGACGTCGCCCCCACAATCTTAGGTCTGCTCGGCCTCGACAAACCCGCCGACATGACCGGCCGCGACCTCCGCGAACTCTGAACAACACCCGAAGGCCGCCCACCCGGCCTCCGCGCGCGCCGTCTTATAGCGGCGTGGAGTCGAAGGCGGCCTGTCTCGCCGGGAGCGCGGGCATCCCTGCCCGCCATGAGCGCGACAGCGCGAAAGCAGAGAGACTTTAGCCTCAACGTCGAGAGAAAACGTTTGACTGCTAAGCGTGCCGGCGCACGCTTTGGCGGGCAGGGATGCCCGCGCTCCCGGCCGTCGCATCCGGATGCACGCCGCTGTAAAATCCCGCGCCGCGATTCCAGCCCCTGCACCCCGAAACAACGCTTTCGTGCCGCGATACAAAGGCTTGGTATCGTAATACCGAAGTCTTGTATCACGTTTCTAAAGCTTCGCATCGCGTTACCGAGCCCCAACCATCGCGACACAAGCCCTCGGAATCTCCGATCTTGACCCGAAACCGCCCGCCCCCTTGTGCTATCCTTCCACCCTCAAACGTCACCGGTGCCCCGGCCGGCCACAACGCCGCCCGCCACACCACAACCCTACCCGGCCCGCACCACGGAGGCCCAACCAACATGCCCAAAAAAACCGCCCCGAATCAAATCCCCCGCGGTCTCAAACTCCGACACACCATCGAGGGACATAAGGGCGCTATTTTCCGACTTGCTTGGTCCCCTGATGGATCGACGCTAGCCTTCGCAGACCAAGAAGGTGAAGTTATGTTGTGGGATTTTGAGTCGTCGAAGTTGCGTCTCAAACTCAAGGATTACGGCCAGTGGGTCGGCAGCGTCGCGTGGTCGCCGGACGGACAGATTTTCGCCTCCGGCTACTGGGATGGGAAGATTCGCCTGTGGGAGTATCACACAGGTGAATTGCGTCATACGTTGGAGGGGCACGTCAGCACGGTTACCAGCATTGCATGGTCGCCCGACGGGCGTACGCTTGCGTCGGGGAGTGCGGACAGGACAGTCCGGCTGTGGGAGCCTATGACGGGACAGATGCTCCGCACGCTGGAAGGTAGCTTCGATCAAGTTAATAGCGTGGTCTGGTCTCCGGCCGGTGAGACACTCGCGTTCGGGACTGACGATGGAGAAGTCCGGCGGTGGGACGCGCGGTCAAGACGGTTTCGGCCTAAGCTCAAAGGACACTCCGACTGGGTCTATTCTGTGGCCTGGTCGCCGGACGGCCGGACGCTCGCATCGGGGAGTAAGGATAAAACCATCCGGCTTTGGGACGCCAAGACCGGGCGGCATCGGCTCACCATCGAAGGGCATCTAGGGTCTGTCACGAGTATTTCGTTCTCCTCGAACGGACACCTGCTTGCCTCAAAGTCTAGCGACGGCACCGTCAAACTCTGGCTTTACGAAACCGGGATGAATACCGCGGTGCTGAGCGAGCCGGCCTCCACCTACTGGCCTCCCAGCTTGGCTTTTCACCCGGCCGCCCCGGTTCTAGCTACGCCTGGCAAAAAGGATACGGTCGTCCACATCTGGGACGTTGACTTCAATGCCATTCTTGGCGCGACGCCCGAGCAGGAGGATGTTTTATACACAACAGCGAAGATAACCCTGGTGGGCGACAGCGGTGTAGGGAAAACGGGGTTGGGCTGGCGGCTGGCGCACGGGAGGTTTAAGGAGCACCCTTCGACGCATGGACAGCAGTTCTGGGTGATTGATGAATTGGGGGCGACGCGCGGAGACAGGACGCAGTGTGAGGCGGTGTTGTGGGACTTGGCGGGGCAGCCGGATTACAGGTTGGTGCACGCGCTGTTCCTGGACGACGTTGATTTGGCGCTGGTGCTGTTCGACCCGACGAACAGGCAGGAACCTTTGAAGGGTGTGGAGTACTGGCTGAAGCAACTCAAGCGCGGGAGGAGAGATGGAAGGAAAAGGCGTGAGATTCTGGTCGGGGCACGGGCGGATAGGGGCGTGCCGACGTTGACGCGTGAGGAGTTGGAGGAGTTCTGTCGGAGGCAGGGCGTCGAAGCCTACGTCGGGACGAGCGCGCTGACGGGCGAGGGGCTGGCGGAACTACTCGCGCGCGTCAGGTCTTCAATCGTGTGGGACGAGATGCCCGCGACGGTGACGACGAAGACTTTCAAGCGCGTCAAGGAGTTCGTGCTGGCGCTGAAGGAGGAGCCCGAGCGCAAAGGCGTGCTGGTAAGTCCCGCGGAGTTGCGGGCGCGGCTTGAGGCGACCGACGCGGAGTGGGATTTCACGGACGCGGAGATGGTGACGGCCGTGCGTCACCTCTCGACGCATGGCTACGTGTCTGTGTTACGCAGCTCGTCGGGGGAAGAAACCATACTGCTCGCGCCTGACCTGCTGGTGAATCTGGCCTCATCTCTCGTGCTCGAAGCGCGGCGGAATCCGAAGGGCCTGGGGGCGCTCGAAGAGGCGCGCGTGCTGGCGGGCGAGTACGCGTTCCCGGAACTGGTAGGGCTTGAAGAGCGGGAGCGTGACGTGCTGCTCGACGCGGCGGTGGTGCTCTTCATCGAACGTAACCTCTGCTTCCGCGAGACGCTGGGCGCGCAGACGTTGCTCATCTTCCCAGCGCTCATCAACCAGAAGCGCCCTGCCATCGAAGAGGTCGAGACCGTGGACGACTACTCGTACCGCGTGACGGGCGCGGTCGAGAACATCTACGCGGCGCTCGTCGTGCAGTTGGGTTACACCAACACCTTCACACGCACGAACCAGTGGCAGAACCAGGCCGAGTATGAGACGGCGCGCGGCGACGTGTGTGGCTTCCGGCAGGTTAATGAGCGCGAGGGCGAGATCGAACTCGTTCTCTACTACTCGAAGGAGAAGGCAGGAGCGCGCCCGCTCTTCCAGGGTCTCTTCGAAGAGTTCCTCCGCGGCCGCGACGTGGACATCACGAAGTTCCCGCCCGTGCAGTGCCCGAAGTGCGGCTACCGGCAGCAACGTACAGAGGTCGTCAAGCGCATCGGAGAGGGCAAGGGCTTTCTCTTCTGCGGCGAATGCGGCAAAAAGATTGCGCTGCCGAAAGAGGGCGAGCGCGTCGCGCTCAGTCAGCCCCAGCGCAGGCAATTGGGGCGAGAGCAGGAGCGCACGCGCCGCCGGACGGCTTTCGAGTCGGCGCTCGTGCGCGTCAAGGCGGTCGTCCGCGACGAGAAGAAAGAGGCGCCGAGTTGCTTCGTCAGTTACGCTTGGGGAGACGAGGGGCAAGAGCGCTGGGTGAGAAATCTTGGAAAGGACTTGGAGAACGCCGGGGTCACAGTTATCCTCGACCAGAAGGATAACCCGCAACTTGGCGCGAACGTGGCGCGCTTCATCGGCCGCATCGTCCGGAGCGACTTCGTCGTCGTCGTGGGCACGCCCCTCTACCGAGAGAAGTACGAGAACGAGGTCTCCGCCGCGGGCAGTGTTGTCGCCGCGGAAGTTGACCTGATTAACCAGCGCCTCACGCGCACCGAGAGGGAGAAGGTGACGGTGCTGCCGCTGCTACTCGAAGGCGATGAAGAGACTTCCTTCCCGCCGCTCGTCCGCGGCAGGGTCTACGGCAGATTCGACAGGGAAGAGTCTTACTTCCCTTCCCTGTTCGACCTCATCCTGACGCTCTACCGCATCCCCTTCAACCACCCGGCCGTGGAAGACCTACGCGATACTCTACGCCCGTCGGCGGGGCGCCGAGGGTAGGCGGCTGACGCTATCCGTGCGAAACCGTGGGGGGTTGTTGTATCGTTTGGGCTTGAGATGAGTTTTGAGGCGCGCAACATTCTGGTGATTGATTTCGGGCAGTTGGGGGACGTGATTTTGAGTCTGCCGGCGCTCGGGGCGATCAGGCGGAGGTTCCCGAGGGCGAGGGTGACGGTGGCGGTGGGCGGGGCGGCGGCGGCCGTGCTGGAGATGGCGGGCGTGGCCGACGAGGCGCTGGCCGTCGACCGCGTGGCCCTGCGCGACGGGCCGAAGCACCTGTCGGTGTGGCAGATCGGGAGGCTGGTGATGGACGTGCGGCGGCGGAAGTTCGACTTCGTCGTAGACCTGCACAGCCTCTCGGAGACGAACCTGCTCGGGTTCCTTTCGGGCGCGGGGCAGAGGCTCTACGCGCGCCGCCCCGGTCGCTCGCTCGACTACCTCGCCAACTTCCGCCCTCAGCCTCCCGTGGAGGACCGCTCGAAGCACGCCATCGACAGATACCTCGATGTCATCGCGCCGCTCGGCGTGGGCGAGGTCTCGCGCGTCCCGCGCCTCTCCGTGCGCGAGGAGGACGGGCGCGCGGTGGACGAGATGCTGCGCAAGGCCCTCGCGGGCGGGAAGACAAGGGGCGGGAAAGCTTCGGCCGGGGCCTTCAGCGAAGGCCCGCTCGTCGGCATCTTCCCCGGCGCGGGACACCCGAGCCGTCGGTGGCCCGTCGAGCGCTTCGCGGAGCTGGCCTGGATGCTTGAGCGCAACGACTCCGTCCGCTCCGTGCTCTTCGCCGGGCCGGAGGAGCGCAAGCTCGTCCGCGAGGCGCTCCCGAAGTTCCCGCCCTCGTCCGTCGTCTTAGACCGCCTGACCGTGCCGCAGCTCGCGGCCGCCGCCGCGCGCATGTCCGTCTTCGTCTCGAACGACACGGGGCCGATGCACGTCGCGGCGGCGGTCGGGACGCCCGTCGTCATCCTCATGCAGCACCACCCGATGTTCAACTGCTACATCCCGCCCGGCGAGCGCCACCGCGTCGTCGCCGCCCGCGCCATCGAGGAGATCACCCCCGACCTCGCCTACACGGCCGCCCGCGCCGCCTTCACCACCGAGCGCGCCTCCTCGCTCTTCGAGGGGTAGAAGGCACACGTCCAGCCAATCTCTTTGCATCTGCATTGTTTGGCAAATGTTTTTAATAGACAAACAATGTTCAGTGTGTATAATATTGTCGCTGCCCGGGCTCGTCCGCGGGCGGCGGGTGCAAGACCCTCGGAAGGGTCTCGCGTGGGAGCGCGGAAGGGGACTTAAACGTCGCGGCTCCTAACGTTTACACGTCGGTTGACATTCCCGCCCCGAGTCTTTAAAAGGACGCCGCAAGCCTCAAAAACCTCTGCCGGGCCAGTCCCGCAGACGGCGTCCGCCGCCGTAGCCCGCCCCTGTATGGGCCGCCCCGCTCGGCCCCGGATGAGCGTTTCGTCCCGCGCGCCGCCCGGCGCAAACGGGACGAAGGCTCGGAACGTCACACACGCCCGCGGAGGCCGCCCGGCAAGCTCTGCCACGCATATCTTCAGGAGTGACCGCCATGTCGAAACATTTGAACCTGACACTGCTGCTCGCCCTTCTCCCCCTCGGCGCCGTCTCGGCCGACGCGGGCGTCCCGCGTGACGCGCGGGCCATGCGGCTCGGCGCGGCGCACGCGGCGCTCGACGCCGCTGCGACCGAGCGCGAGCAGGACGGGCTCGCGGGGCCTGTGCGCCGCGTGAAGACCGAGACGGCCAAGATCGTCGTCAAGGGCGGCAAGCCCACGGAGGGGCCGCGGCAGGTTCTGGAGACGACGACCTACGACCAGAAGGGCAACCGCGTGGACAACGCCTACTTCCTCGCCGCGGGCGGCTCGCTGACGGGCAAGGAGGTCTACAAGTACGACGAGCGCGGCAACATCGTCGAGATGACTCTGCACAACGACGGCGGGACGCTGCTGGCGAAGGAGGTCTACGCCTACGAGTTCGACGCCGTGGGCAACTGGGTGAAGATGACGACCTCGGTGGCGATGATGGAGGGCGGCAAGGTCACCTTCGAGCCTTCGGAGGTGACGTACCGGACGATCTCCTACTTCCTCGACCAGAACGTGCTGGCGAAGATGTCGCAGCCGGCCGCGCCGGCCGCCGCGGCGACGCAGAACCCCGCGCCCTCCAACAACGTCGCCGCGGGCGCCGCGCCGAACACGGCGGCGGCCAACTCGCAGCCGCAGCCCGCGTCCAGGCCGCAGACGCCCGCCAACAACACGACGGCCGCGCAGCCCAGGCCCGCGCCGGCCGACGCCGCCAAGTCCGCGCCCGCGCGCAACGCGGCGCTCGTGGTCGCTTCGCTCGAAAGGGGAACGGTCTCCGCGCCGAGCGTGTCCGCCGCCGCGTCCGCGGGCGTGCCCCTCGCCGAAGGCCCGGCGGTGAAGGCCGACGGCGACGCGCCCGCGCCCGCGGCGGCGCCCGTCCGCAGCGGCCCGCTCAAGCCGGTCTCGGGCGGCGTCCTAAACGGCAAGGCCATCAGCCTGCCGGCGCCGGCCTACCCCGACATCGCGCGCCGCGCCGGCACCGCCGGGCTGGTCGAGGTCGAGGTGCTGATAGACGCGAACGGCAAGGTCATCTCGGCGAAGGCCACGAGCGGCCCGTCGATTCTCCGGCAGGCGGCGGAGTGGGCGGCGCGGCTCGCGCGCTTCAACCCGACGCTCCTCTCGGGCCAGCCCGTGCGGGTCACGGGCGTCATCTCTTACAACTTCACACAGCCGCGGTAGAGGCCGCGCCGGTCGGCGCGCGCGGCGCGGCCGAGAGGGCCGCGCCGCGCGCACGCCGCAGGCCCCTCAAGTCAGCCCCCGCCGACCTTCCGCCGCGACTGCACGCGTGCGGCGCCGACCCGAAAGACAGGCTACCCCCCACACCGAAACGAGGAATCATTCATGGCACTTACCGGACAGTTGAGCGACATGTCGCTGGCCGAGCTGATCGAGTTCTTCTGCAACCAGCGCAAGACGGGCCGGCTCAAGATCGACTACCCGCGCGGCCACAGCGTCTTCTTCATCAAGGAGGGCGAGCTGGTGGACGCGAAGGTCGGCGCGCTCTCCGGCCCCGAGGCCGTCTACTTCTCCCTGACGCTGCCGAACGCGGCCTTCGACTTCAGCCCCGACGTGCAGGCCACGCGCCGCACCATCCAACAGGCTTGGACGCAGGTCGTGCTCGAAGGCTTGCGCCGCCTGGACGAGGGGCTCTCGCCGACCGAGGCCGACGCCTTCGGCAAGTGGGAGCCGAGCGAGACCGAGCTGGCGCAGATGCTCGACCAGGTCGAGCACCTGGAAGACCGCGCTCAGTCCAGGAAGGAGCGGGCCGCGCGCGCCGCCGCGCCCGACGCCGCGCCGAAGAGTGAGGAGCCGCCGGTTAAAGACGACTCGCCCGAGCCCTTCTCGATGATGGTCGAGAGCGCGGGCGGCGGCGGGTCGAAGAAGAAGTTCGTGCTGATGGGCGTGGCCGCCGCCGTCGTGCTCGCCTGCGCGGTCGCGGCCGTCCCGTTCATCAATCGCACGCCCGCGAAGCCCGCAGCGGAAGCGGCTGTTGCGCCCGCGCCCGCCGCCCCCGCCGAGCCCGCGCCCGCAGAGGCGCAGCCCGCCGAAGCCTCCGTCGAGCCGGCGGAAGCGGCCCCCGAATCCGGCGCCGCGGCCGCCGACGCCGCGCGCCGCGAAGAGCGCGAGCGTAAAGAGCGCGAGCGCCGCCGCCGCGAGGAGGCCGCGAAGAGGGAGGAGGCCGCGAACGACCTCAACCCCGCCGACGCCGCCGCCGCGCCTAAACCCGCGACGCCTTCCGGCCCGAAGTCGGTCAAGGTCACCGTCACCTACGACGAGGCGGGCCGCGTCACGGCCGCCTCGGTCGCGGGCGCCACGCCCGGCGCCGAAGCCTACGGCTCGACCGCCGTCCGCATCGCACGCGGCAAACGCTTCCCCGCCGGCAAATCGGGCTCGACCGTCGTCACGATTCCCGTTAACTGATACTCCCCCCGCGCCGACGCGGAACCGATTTGCGGCGTCGCAGAATGATTCTGCGACGCCGCAAATCCGTTTTGCGGCGGCACGGAGCCATTCCGCACGTCCGCAGAACGATTCCGCGGCTCCGCAAAACCATTCTGCGGCCCCGCAAAACGGCTTTGCAGCCTTGCAGAACCGTTCTGCGGTTCCGCAGCGCGTCGCCGCGCGGGGGCGGAGACCGTTATTTCCTGTGCTTTTGGCTTAAACCAGCCCGACGACGCCGAGTGCGACGAGGAGGGCGCGTTTGAGGCCGAGGTCGCGGCCGGCGGGGTCGTACCACTCTTCGAGCGTGTGCGTGTTGCCGGAGGCGCCGCCCGCGCCGATGGTGACGGCGGGCAGGCCGCGCGAGATGGCGATGTTCGAGTCGGTCGAGGAGCAGTCGAGGTAAGGTTTCGCGCCGAGCGAGCGCGTGGCCTCCGCGGCGAGGCGGACGAGCGGCTGCTCGGGCGCGGTCGCGCCGCCCGGCCGGTCGCCGATGAGCCTGATGTCGATTTCGAGCGCGGGCGCGCCCTGGCGGCGCGAGGCGTTCTCGTCCTCGGCCGACTCGCGCGCGGCGCGGCGGAAGAAGGCGTCGAGGCGGCCCAGCTCGGCCGGCGATTCGGAACGCAGGTCAACGTCCATGCGCGCCTCGCGCGGGATGACGTTGACGCCCGAGCCGCCCTCGATGCGTCCGACGTTGAAGGTCGTGCGCGGACGCTTCGGCGCCGGGTAGGCCGCGAGCCGCGCGACGGCGCGACCCAGAGCGTGGACGGGGTTCGGCACGCCGAAGTCCCCCCACGAGTGGCCGCCCGCCCCGCGGCACGTCACGCGGTAGCGGCGCGAGGCCAGGGCCGCGTGCGTGATGCGCTCCAACCCCGGCCCGTCGATGCTGATGAAGGCGTCGGCGCGGCCCGCCCACGCGGACGCGGTCAGAAGGTGTCGCACGCCGCGCAGGTCGCCCTCGCCCTCCTCGCCCACCGTGCCGACGAAGAGGATCGAGCCGCGCGTCTCCAACCCGAACTCGTTCAAGGCCCGCGCGAGCGCGACCAGCGCCGCCAGCCCGCACCCGTCGTCGGCTATCCCCGGCGCGCGCATCAACCCCGAGGGCTCGCGCCGCACCTCGCAGTCCGTCCCCGCCGGGAAGACCGTGTCGAGGTGAGCGCTCAGGACGAGCAGCGGCCTCTCCTCCGCGCCGCGCCTCAAGGCCACGCAGTTCCCCTCGGCGTCGAGCGCCGCGCCTTCGAGCCCGCACGCCTCGAACCTCTCGCGCAGGTACTCGGCCCGCTCCGACTCGCCGAACGGCGGCGCCGGCACGCGCACGAGCGCGGCGTGCTCCTCGTCGATGCACGCGGCCTGCTCCTCGAAGAAACGGAAAGCCCCCCGCACACGCTCCGCCCCGAGGAGCCCCCTCACAATCTCCTCCGGCGTGGCCTGCGTGGCGGTGGGCGTAGACATGGGTGTTGGGTGTTGGGTGTTGGGTGTCGGGTGCCGGGTGTTGGGTTAAGACGTGCCCTGTCTTTAACCTGACACCCGGCACCCGACACCCGGCACCTAAACGAGAGCCATCACTTCCTCTTCGCTGAGCACGCCGCGGGCGCTCTTGGCGCGGTCGTAGATGCGTTGGACGCGCTCGTCGGAGGCTTCGAGGCCGCGCGATTCGAGCCAGTAGACGACGTTCGACTTGCCGCTCATCGGGCCGACCTCGATCTGCTGGCGCATGCCGAAGAGGCCCGCGGGCACGCCCGAGTAGATGAGGTCGGCCAGCTCGTTGTCGCCCTTCCGGAAGCTCTTGATGACGGCCGCCGCGTGGACGCCCGTCGCCGTGCGGAAGGCGTCGCGGCCGAAGACCGGGTAGTTGAGCGGAATCGTCCAGCCGCAACTCTCGGCCGCCTTCTCGCAGTATTCGCGCAGGCCCGAGAGGTCTTTGTCGATCCAGCCCATCAGCTTGAGGTTGACGAGCAGTTGATCCATCGGCGTGTTGCCGACGCGCTCGCCGACGCCGAGCGCCGAGCCGTGCACCTGGTCGGCGCCGCCCTCGATGGCCGCGATGGAGTTGATGACCCCGAGCCCGCGGTCTTGATGACCGTGCCAGTCGAGGCGCACCCGCTCGCCCTGCTCTTCGATGATGCGCTTGACGAAGCGGACGACGGCGCGCGCCCCGTCGGGCGTGGCGTGGCCGACCGTGTCGCAGACGCAGACGGCGCGCGCGCCCGCGCGGATGGCCGTCGTGTAGAGCGCGCGGATGGTCTCGGGGTCGGCGCGCGTCGTGTCCTCCGTGACGAACATGACGGGCAGGCCCTCCGAGACGGCGAAGGTCACGGCCTCCTCCGTCAACTGCAAGAGCTTGTCGAGCGTCCACCCTTCCGCGAAGAAGCGTATGAAGGATGAGCCGAGGAAGGTGCAGGCTTCGATGGCGATGCCGGCGCGCTGCGAGATTTCGGCGATGGGGCGGATGTCGTTCCGGTGCGTGCGCGCGGCGCAGTTCGGACGAATCTTCAACTTCTGTTCGACGATCTCGCGGGCCAGTCGCTCGACGCCCTCGGCGTGCGTGCCGCCCGCGCCGGGCAGGCCGATGTCGGCGGTCTCGATGCCGAGCCCGTCCATCAGGTGGAGCAGCTCGACCTTGCGCTCGACCGACGGCTCGCAGACCGAAGGCGATTGCAGCCCGTCGCGCAGCGTCTCGTCGTCCAGACTTATGCGCCGGCCCGGGGCCTCGTACGTCGGCTCCACGCGGTTCCAGTCGTAGATTAACTCACTCGCGGACACTTCCACCCACCTCCGTTGTCGCGTGCGATTTACTGCGCGGCTTGGTTTCGAGGAGAGCCTGATTACAGCAAGCGCGGCGCGGGCGTGTCAAGCAGGCCGCCCCGCGCGGACGGGGTGAATCTCGGAAACCCCCGCGGTCAGAGGCGGGCGCGGGAAAACTTTGAAAGGCGCGGTAACGCTCCCGGGCAGTTCGAAGCGGCCGGATTAGGGCGAGCGCCCCGCGCGCGCGTCAAAGGAATCTCTTCCATTCGCGCGCGCGCCGTGCGAAACTTCGCCCGCCGGAAGGCCGAACCCCTTTGCGAGAAGGACGCACGATGAGACTCAAAACGTCAACGCGAACTCTGCTCACACTCGCGCTGCTCGCGCTCTGCACGCCGGCGCGGGCGCAGGTCACCGTCATCAAGGCCGGCCGGCTCGTAGACCCGGAGGCGGGGACGGCCGCGGCGAACCAGCTCATCGTCGTCGAGGGTCGGAAGATTAAGGCCGTCGGGCCGAACCCGGAAATCCCGAAGGGCGCCGACGTCATCGACCTCTCGGCCTACGCCGTCCTGCCCGGCCTCTTCGACGCGCACACGCACCTCTGCGAGAGCACGCCGCCCGACGACCGCGACCTCTTCTCCAACGACGTGCGCACGACCGGGGCTTGGCGCGCCATCCTCGGCACCGTCAACGCGCGCGAGATGCTGGAGGCGGGCTTCACCACCGTCCGCGACGTGGGCAACGCCGGCAACTACGTGGACACAGACCTGCGCCGCGCCGTCGAGCGGGGGTTGATCCCGGGGCCGACCATCATCAACGCCGGGCGCATCATCGCGCCCTTCGGCGGGCAGTACCAGATCAACCCCGAGCGGCGCGCGCTCGGCAGCCCCGAATACTTCTTCGCCGACACGCGCGACGAGCTGCGGAAAGCCATCCGCGAGAACTCTCACTTCGGCGCGCGCGTCATCAAGATCGTCGTGGACGACCAGCCTTACGTCTACACGGCCGACGACATCCGCTTCATCGTCGAGGAGGCGCGCGGGGCGGGGATGCGTGTCGCCGCGCACTGCCTGACCGAGCGCGGCGCGCGCAACGCCGCCGAGGCCGGCGTCGCCTCCATCGAGCACGGCCTGCGCATGTCGGACGAGACGCTCGCGTTGGCCAAGCGCAACGGCGTCGTGCTCGTCGGGACGGACTTCACGGAGAGGATGGCGCTCCAACTCGGGCAGGGGCCGGAGTTCGCGAAGGTCTTTCACGCCATGTTCCTCGAACGCCTGAAGCGCGCCTACCGCGCCGGGGTCACGATGGCCTACGGCACCGACGCCTTCTTCGCCGTCCCCGGCGAGACGCGCGGCACGCTCGCGCTCGACTACCTCGACTCGTACACGGAGGCGGGCGTCCCAGCGCCCTACGTCCTGCGGATGCTGACGACGAACGCGGCGCGCCTGCTCGGCGTCGAGCGCGAGCGCGGCGCGCTCAGGCCCGGCCTCTACGCCGACATCGTCGCCGCGCCCGGCGACCCGCTCGCCGACATCACGGCGCTGCGCCGCGTCGCCTTCGTGATGAAGGAGGGCAAGGTCTACCGCAGAGTAGACAGTAGACAGTAGCCGGTAGGGAGATAAAGACAGTGCGGCTCACATCGGTTGATGATGGAAGTCGCGCTGCCTGTCTTTCTACCGGCTACTGACTACTGGCTACCGTCCACTCCCCTGTGCTAACGTCCGACGAACACCTATGAAGACACTGAAGAGACTCTTCGAGCGGAACCGCGCGTGGGCGGCGGAGATCAGCGCGCGCGAGCCGGAGTTCTTCCGCGAGTTGTCGCGGCGCCAGACGCCCGAGTATTTATGGATCGGGTGCTCGGACTCGCGCGTGCCCTCGACGCAGCTGGTGAATCTGTCGCCCGGCGAGATGTTCGTCCACCGCAACGTCGCCAACGTCGTCGTCCACACGGACCTCAACTGCCTCTCGGTCATGCAGTACGCGGTCGATGTCCTGAAGGTGAAGCACATCATCGTCTGCGGCCACTACGGCTGCGGCGGCGTGCAGGCGGCCCTGGAGGGCGCGCGCTTCGGGCTCATCGACAACTGGCTGCGCCACGTGCAGGACGTGGCCGAGAAGCACGCGGACGCGCTCGCGCGCTGCGCGGACGGGCCCGCGCGGCTGCGCCTGCTCTGCGAGCTGAACGTGCGCGAGCAGGTCGCGAACGTCTGCCGCACGACGGTCGTGCAGACGGCGTGGGAGCGCGGGCAGGAGTTGTCGGTGCACGGCTGGGTCTACGCGCTCGAAGACGGGCTGCTGCGCGACCTGGGGCTGTGCGTCACCTGCGCGGAAGACCTGGCGGGCGCGGAAGGGAAAGTTGAAACGGTTTCGTGACCCGCGCAGCAAGCCCCGGCCTGTATACTCGCGCGGGGTGACATCTCACCGGACTGGAGGCTGAGCGTATGTCGGCGAACGGCAAGAAGACGGTCGTCATCGACGGGGCCAACGTGGCCTACGAGGAGCGCAGCGCGGGCGGCAAGCCGAAGCTCTCGAACCTGCTCAAGGTGCGGCGCGAGCTGGAGGAGCGCGGGCAGGAGCCCGTCATCATCGTGGACGCCAGCCTCAAGTACGACATCGACGACCAGGAGCAGTTGGAGAAGCTCATCAAGTCGCAGCAGGTGAGGCAGGTGCCCGCCGGCACCGACGCCGACTACTTCATCATCCAGTTCGCGCACGAGCTCGACGCCCTCGTCGTGACCAACGACCGCTACAGGGACTACGCCGACCAGTACCCCTGGATCGCGGAGCGCCGCCTCCCCTACATGATCGTCAAGGGCGAGGTCGTCCTCTACGACGAGCAGCAGCCGTGACCCGCCGGGTCAAAAATTTCAGCCAAGGAAGTCCTCGCGGATCGGCGAGAAGATGTCTATTAGGACCACCTCT
>DASVQJ010000348.1:0-7183 GCA_036389235.1 Pyrinomonadaceae bacterium
GGAGTCGGGAGTCAGAATAAAGGCAGCTCTTATTCTGACTCCCGACTCCCGACTCCCGACCCCCTGACTTCATATGTCTGTGCAACTGGAACGAGACGGAAGGGCCGCGGCGGCGCGGGTGCGTGAGGGGGCGCGCGTGCAGCGCGGCGCCGTGAACTTCGAGCGCCTGCGCGCGCCGTTCTCGCTGCGGTGCGGGGCGCTCTTGATCGACTACATCGTCGTCGTCGGCGTGCTGGCGCTGGCGACGCTTTTGGCGCGCGTCTTCGGCGACGCCGGGCGGCGCGGCGGCAACTTCATACTGTTCGTGGGCTACCTGACGACCGCGGGCGTCGCCTTCATCAACTTCGTGCTGCTCGCCAACCTGAGCGGGCGCACCCTGGGGAAGTGGGTCGCCGGCCTGCGCATCGAGCGCAGGGACGGCGAGCCCCTGAGCGTCGGGCGCGCGCTGCTGCGCCACCTCGTCGGCTACCCCCTGACGCTCCTGACGCTCGGCCTCGGCTTCCTCTTCGCGGCCTTCGACCCGCAGGGGCGCGCGCTGCACGACCGGCTCGCCGGCACGGTCGTCGTCCGCAGCCGCGCGTCCCGCGCCGCGAACCTGCGCTGAACTTCCGGCGCTTCTCTCCGTAAAGACTCTTCGACGAAGGATGCAGACCTCCTGCCCGAGTTGTGGTGCGGACACCTTCCCCGGCGCGCGCTTCTGCCGGCGCTGCGGCGGGCCTCTCGGCGTTCCCGGCGGCGAGACGGGCGACGTCTCTCCGAACGCCGCCACCGTCCCGCTCGTGCCCGACGATTCGCGCCCGACCGAAGGGCTCGCGCCCGGCGAAGAGCGCGTCGCCCCGCAGACCTCGCGCGTCAGCCTCGCCGAGATGGAGCGCCTACTCCGCGGCCAGGACGACGACAACCAGCAGCACCCTCATCCGACCGACCCCGAGGCCACGCTCGTCTCGCGCGGCACGGCCGTCACGCGCCCCGACATCCCCGGCTACGAAGACGAAGAGCTGACCATCCACGTCCCGCGCACGGCCCGGACGGGCGAGACCGGCGACTTCGAATCGACCGTCGACTTCGACGCCACGCAGCTCGTAGACCCCGACGCCACCATCCCGGCCGGGGTCGGCTCCTGGCCCTACGCCCCCAGGGCCGAGGCCAAGACGCACGAACCCGAGGCCGCCGCCGACGTCGGGACGGACGCGCCCGCCTTAGCGCCGCCGCCTCCTCCGCACCCGCGCACGGGCGCGCGACCGGCGCCGGCGCGGCGCGCGTGGCCTCTGGTCGTCGCCGTCTGCGTCGCGGTCGCAGTCCTCGCGTCGGGCGGCGCGTGGCTCGCTTACAGGCTTCTGCGGCGCCCGGCTTTGACAGACCTGCCGACGCAGGGGCCGACCGCGCCGGTCACGGGCGACGCCGCGCAGCAGTTCGACCTGAAGCTCCAGGAGGCCGAGGCGCTGCTCGCCTCCGGCGACATGGAGGGCGCGCTCAACCGCCTGCGCGAGGCCAACGGGCTCGACCCGGGCAACACGCGCGCGCACCGCCGGCTCGGCGAACTGCTGCTTTCGACCGGCGCGCGCCGCGAGGCCATCGAAGAGTTCCGCGCCGTCGCGCGCAACGCGCCCTACGACTTCAACGCCTGGCGCGTGCTCGCCTCCGCGCAGCACGCCGAGGGGCTCTACGACGACGCGGTCGAGAGCTACCGCCGCGTCCTCAACCTCAACGCGCCCGGCGCGCGCCCCGAACCGAACGACCTGCTCGGGCTGGCCGACTCGCTGCGCCTGGCCGGCCGGGCCGAAGAGGCGCGCGCGGCTTACGAACAACTGTCGGCCTACGCCCCCGCCGACCTCGCCGACATCGCGCGCCGGCACCTCGCCGAACTCGCGCCGGCGCAGGCGGCCCCGACGCCCGCGCATACGCCGCGCCCCGGCGACCCGACGCCCACGCCGCAGGTCGAAGAGACCGCGTCCGCGGGCGTGCCTACCGCGCCGCCCTCCACGCCGCAGCCGACGCCGCAGCCCAGCCCGACGCCCGCGCCCCCGGCCGCGGCCTCGCCCGCCGAGCGCTACGGCCGCGGCGTACAGCTCTGGTCTTCGAACCGCGGCGCCGCGCTCGAAGAGTTCCGCGCCGCGGCCGCGGGCGGCAACGCCGACGCGCACTACTACCTCGGCCTCGCCTACGTCGAAGGCCGCAACGCCGGCGCGCTCAAGCGGGCCGAGGTCGTCGCCGCGCTCCAACACTTCCAGCTCGCGCAGCGCGGCCAGCACGCCTCCCAGGCGCGCGGCTACGCGCAGCAACTCGAAAGAGAGTTTGACCGGCTGCGGAGGCAGTGATAAGTAAGAGGGTGATGAGTGATGAGTGATGAGAGAAGGGAAGAGGGCCTTGCCTTCTCTCATCACTCATCACTCATCACGGGATTTGAGTTATGTCTGAGCTACTCGTCAACTACCCGGACCGGGCGCCGGAGCGCCTGCCTTTGGGGCGCCTGCGCATCACCATCGGGCGCTCGGCGCGCAACGACGTATGCGTGCCCGACCCGTTCGCGTCGCGCGTCCACGCGGAGGTGCGGCGCGAGGGCGACGGCTACGTGCTGCAAGACCTCGGCTCGGCCAACGGCACCTACTACAACGGCTCGCGCCTGGACCAGCCGGTCGCGCTCACGCACGGCAGCCGCATACAGATCGGCGAGACCGAGATCGTCTTCAAGGATCAGTCCGCCGCGCCGCAACTGCCCGCGACGACCATCGAGGAGGACGCGCCGCTCCCCGAGGCGACCATCGCCTTCGACTCGGCGCAGCACACGACCAACGGGCTGCTCGAATCCATCGAGGCCGCGCGCACGCAGTCGTCGGGCCGCTTCGACGTGGCGACCATCATGCCGCACCGCGCGGGCTCGACGGCTCAGAGGCCGGCCGTCTCGGCCGACCACGGCGACCTGCTCGCGCTCATCTCGAAGGTCGGCGTGACGCTCCTCGCCTCCGCCACGCTCGACGAGACGCTCAGCCAGGTGGCGCTCCTCGTCTTCGACGCCGTGCCGGCCGAGCGCTGCCTCATCATGCTGCGCGAGCCGCCCCAGGGCGGCGAGCTCAAGATACGCGCCGCCGAGATGCGCGACCGCCGCCCCGAGGTCGGCGAGGTGCGCGTGAGCCGCACCATCGTCGAGGAGGTCGTCAACCAGGGGCGCTCCGTGCTCACGTCGGACGCGCAGCACGACCCGCGCTTCAAGTCGAGCACCGTCACCTTCCAGGGCATCAGGTCTGTGCTGGCCGTGCCGCTCGGCGTCGGCGACCGCATCTTCGGCATGATCTACGCCGACTCGCCGCTCGCCACCTCGCGCTTCACCGAAGACCATCTGAAGGTCCTGACGACGCTCGGCTCGGTCGCCGCCATCCGCGTCGAGAACACGCGCCTGCTCGAAGAGCACCTGGAGCAGGAGCGCTTCGAGCGCGAGCTGCAACTGGCGCGCGAGATACAGCAGCGCTTCCAGCCCTCGGCGCCGCCCCCCGTGCCGGGCTACGAGTTGCAGGGCATCAGCTTCCCCTCCTACCAGATCGGCGGCGACTACTACGACTTCATCCAGTGCGCCGACGGCCGGCTCGTCGTCGCGCTCGGCGACGTGTCGGGGAAGGGGACTTCGGCCGCGCTCCTGATGTCTTCGCTGCACGCGGCCGTGCACGCGCAGGTCGCGTCGTGCCGCCCCATCACGGAGACCATCGGCGCGGTCAACCGTTACCTCGCCGACAACACGCCGGCCAACCGCTTCGTCACGCTCTTCTACGCGGAGCTGGACCCCCTGACCGGCTCGCTCTCCTTCATCAACGCCGGCCACAACCCGCCCATCATCGCGCACGAGGGCGGCACGCTCGAACACCTGGCCGCGGGCGGCCTGCCCCTGGGCATCGTCCCCGACTTCGACTACCGCGAGGGCCGCACGCTGCTCCGCCCGGGCGACGTGCTCGTCGCCTACTCGGACGGCGTCACGGAGTCGCAGAACCCCTCGGGCGAGGAGTTCGGCACCGTCCGCCTGCAAGAGGTGGTCGCGCGCAACCTCGGCCGCTCGGCCGCCGGCATCCGCGACAAGATCGAGGCCGCGCTCTCCTCCTTCGCGCAGGGCACGCCCGCCGGGGACGACATCACCCTCCTCATCGTCAAGCGCGAGGCCGAGGCGAGATGAAAAGGTAAGTAGACGGTAGACAGTAGACAGTAGACAGTAGAAAAACGTAGGCGGCATGTCTCAGCCATCGGCTGGGCACGCCGCCTTTCCTCTACTGACTACTGACTACTGTCTACTGTCTACTTTCTTCCCCTGAGGGCGCGGGCGCTGCGCGCGATGCGCTCGGCCGTCTTCTCGCCGACGCCGTCCAGGAGGTCGAGCCCGCCGCCCTCGACGAACTTCGAGAGGTCTTCGAGCGAGGAGATTTTGAACTGCTGGTAGAGCACGGCCGCCGTCTTCGGGCCGACGCCCTCGACTTCGAGCAGGTCGAGCACCGTCTCGGGCGTCTCCTCCTTCAGGCGCTCCCACGCGTCGAAGGTGCCGCGCTCCAGCAGCTCGACGATCTTGCCGCTGATGGCCTTCCCCACGCCGGGCAGCGTCTGCAAGCCCTTCTGCCCCTCCTCGCGCGCGATCCGCGCGACGGAGCTCGGCCACGTCTCCAGCGTCTCGGCCGCGTTCCGGTACGAGCGCACGCGGAACTTGTCGTCGCCGCGAATCTCCATCAGCAGCGCCAGCCGCTCGAACCTGCGCGCAAGCTCCTCGTTCGTCATCGCCGCGCCCCTCAAACGCCCCGTGCCCGGAAACGCCGCGCCGGGCGTCGAATGCCGCTTACCCCCTGGGCTCGTCGTACTCGTTCTCGCTCACGAGCCAGCGCCCGCCGCGCCTGACGAGAGTATAGCGCTGACGGTTCTTCCCCACCCAGAACCTCGCGTAGATGTTCTCCGCGTTTGAGAACCAGTGGAGGTTCCAGCACTCCTTCGTCTGCACCCTGGCCGTCTGCTGCGTCGCCTCTTCGACCTCGATCTCCAGCAGGTGGGGCTTCGTGGAAGGGTTGCCGCGGTTGGAGATGACCTCCCTGTGGTTCAGATGTCGGCCGACCTCGCCGAGGAGCCGTGCGTAGGCCGTGCCGCCGGGGTCGAAGTGGTCTTTCAAGGACTCGCGCAACTCCCGCTCGCTTCGGGGCAGCCTGAGGTAGGCGTCGAACTCGGCGTGGATCGCGTCGTCAATCGTGCGCGCGAAGTCGCCCCGCGTCCGGTTCTGGCAGCTCAGCGCCGGGTCGGTCGGTATGACGAGCAGCACGTAGCCGTTGACGCTGTGGTAGCGCGCGTTGGCGCCGAGGAAGGTCTTCGCCTGCTTCCTGTCGTCCAGCTTGAACACGAACCGGAGCGGGTTGAGGTCGCCCCTCCGCGGCGCGCGGCCCGGGTAAGCCCTCCTCTGCTCGTCGCGCGCGTTCGCCCTGTCGGCCCGCGCCGAGTAGAAGTGCTTCAGCTTCGCCGAGACCCTGAACTTATAAGACTTGGCCTGATTCGGCTCGCAGTCGAAGTCGCCGCTGCTGTCGCCCATCAGGACGTCGAAGCAGTGCTGGAAGAACTCCCACTCCCTCGTGCGGAACTTGAAGCCCGAGCGGCTGCGGCGCAGCAGCGACGGCAGCCGCCTGAACTCCGACCTGATGTCGTCCGCGTGTTTCTCGATCTCGCTTTTCGTGAGGCAGATGAGCATGGCGAAGCAATCCGCGTGGCGGTTACAGATAATCCGAAGGGGGCGGGGCAAATGACCAACTCCGGCCAAGACCCCAGAATCTCAGCTACAAGTGACGCGGCGGCAGGTGGCCGCCGGGTGGTCGCAGGGGGGTTCGGGACGAGCGCGGCGTAGAAGGGCTGAACCGTTTATGCCCCTCCCGTCGTTAACCGTTAAGGCAGCATCCCCCCAGGTTCAGAGTACGTGAGTAACCATGCCTTCCCCGAGATGAAGGGGAGGCACGGGCGGCGTTCCGAACGCGCCGCTCGCCCAAGGGTAAATTTTCAGCAGGTCGTAAAGATTCGGTCCCGGACAAACGCCGCGGCGAGCAGAGGTTTGAAGAGCCGCGGCGGGCAGATTCTAAACGAGGATCGGATTTAAGGCCAGCCTAAGAAGGAGATTCAGTAATGCGTATCACCAAGATTGTCGCGCCGGTCGCTAAGGGCGGCGGGAAGCCCGCCGCGGTCAACACCCTGTGTCACACCCCTCTCTGGATCGTCGCCCGCTTCGCGTCGCCGCCAGGAACAAAGGAGCACGAGATATGAACTCGATAGAAGTTGACGACAAACTCATCAGTCTGTTTATAGCGCTGATGGTAGGCACCGCCGTCACTACCATCGTGTCCTGGAAGATCATCGAGGTTATCACCAAGGAGATTGAACAGGGCAAGAAATGGGCGGCGTTCTTAACCGCCCTGACCGTCGGCGGCATTGTGGCGGTGTTCGCGGTGGTCGGTGGCGGTCTGTGGCTGGGGTATCGCTACATCCGCCCGGAGGCGCCGAAATCCGAGCCGCCGTCCAGAACTCCGGACTACCAGGTCGCGTCGGTTGTGACGCCGACGCCGACGCCGCAAAACCCGCACGGCTCCCAGCGCGTGTTCAGAAATCCCATCCGCACGGGCCACCGCCAGTCCCATCCGCCCGCCGCCGGAACCGTTCAGACGGCCGACGCCCCCGTTACACCCCAGACGAGCCAGGCGCCCGCCGCGGCGGCGCCCGAGCAGAGCCAGCCGCCGCAAGGCCCGTCGACAGAGACGCGGCCGCTGTTCGCGCCGGCCCAAGGCCCGGGCTGCACTACGAAGCCCGCCCCCGCAACCCCCATCATCCCCCCAGGCGAAAAGAGCCCGGAGCAAGACCAGTTGGTTTAGCGCGCGCGCTCCGACTTACGCCTGGTAGAACGAGGGCGCACGGCAATGTCGTCGCGTGCGCCCCGCGGGGCAGACCCTCCCCAAAAAATTTTCCGTTTCAACCGGCGCGCTTCGGACGCCCGGGGCTTACGAAGCTTCACCGCGCCCTGGCGAGCAGTGCGTCGCGCGCCTGAGTTGCGAAGCGTTGGGGATGTCCTTCAAGACCTCCTCGTACTCGCAGGGGAGGGGGCCTGTTCATCTTTGACTCCGGTTAAAGGATAGAAGGGTGTTGGGTGCTGGGTGTCGGGTGTTGGGGAAGAACCGGCTTTT
Organism: Pyrinomonadaceae bacterium; assembly: GCA_036389235.1. Lineage (GTDB taxonomy): Bacteria > Acidobacteriota > Blastocatellia > Pyrinomonadales > Pyrinomonadaceae > QHXN01. Next base: position 7,173 of record DASVQJ010000348.1, read on the forward strand.
ACCCAACACCC
>DASVQJ010000349.1:0-23944 GCA_036389235.1 Pyrinomonadaceae bacterium
GTATCTTTCGGCGTCGGGGTCGAGGAGATAGCGGCGGCGCTCTCGACGGCCGCGCCTTCCGAGAAGCGCGGCGAGGTCTTGCGGTTCAGAGAGGGGTTCACGGTCGTGGACGACTCGTACAACTCGAACCCGCGGTCGCTCCTTAGCATGGCCGAGGCCGTGGCCGCGGGCGGCGAGGGCGTCACGCGGCGCGTCGTCGTCGCGGGCGAGATGCTCGAACTCGGGGACGAAGGGGCGCGGCTCCACCGCGAGGCGGGGCGCGAGATAGCCGGCTTCGGCGTGGACGTGCTCTGGGGCGTGCGCGGGCTCGCCGTCGAGATCGTCGAGGGGGCGCGGGGCGCGGGGATGAGCGACGCGGCGACGCGCTTCTTCGACACTTCGGAGGCGGCGGGGGCGGCGCTCGCCGACTTCGTCAGGCCGGGCGACCTCGTCCTCGTCAAAGGCTCGCGCGGCGTCCACACCGAGAAAGTGGTCGAGGCGTTGAAGGGGCGGTACGAAAGGAGTGATAAGTGATGAGTGATGGGTGATAAGAAAGAGAGGCCGGGCCTTGCCTTCTCTCATCACTTATCACTCATCACCTATCACTCTGAAAAAGATGATCTACCACATCTTCTACGAATGGCTCTTCAAGTCGCTCTCGGCCGGCGCGGGCGGCGAGTCGTACTTCGTCAAGGCGCTGAACGTCTTCCAGTACGTGACGTTCCGGACGGCCTACGCGGCGGTGACGGCGCTCCTGATCTCGCTCGTCTTCGGCGGGCGCGTCATCAACGCGCTCAGGCGTTTGAAGGTCGGGCAGGAGATACGCGAGGAGGGGCCGCAGGCGCACCAGGCCAAGCGCGGGACGCCGACGATGGGCGGCGTGCTCATCATCGGCTCGGTGCTCATCTCGACGCTGCTCTGGGCGAGGCTTTCGAGCCTCTACGTCTGGATCATCCTCATCGCCACGGCCGGCTTCGCCGCCATCGGCTTCCTCGACGACTACCTGAAGGTGGCGAAGCGGCAGAACCTCGGGCTCCAGGGCCGCTGGAAGCTGGCGGGGCAGTTGGGGCTGGCGCTGTTCGTGTGGGGCGCGCTGCTCCTGTTCACCTACCAGGGCTGGGCCGACTACTCGTGGAAGCTGAGCCTCCCGTTCTTCAAGCAGACGGCGCTCTCGCGCGTGACGGACATCGGCCCCTACGTCTACCTGCCGTTCATCGCGATCGTGCTGCTCGGCTTCTCGAACGCGGTGAACCTGACGGACGGGCTGGACGGCCTCGCCATCAGCGTGACGGTCATCGCGATGGCGACGCTGACGGCCTTCACCTACATCAGCGGCGACAAGCGCTGGGCCGACTACGTGGGCCTCGAACACCAGAAGGAGATCGGCGAGCTGACCATCTTCTGCGGGGCGATGGTCGGGGCGAGCCTCGGGTTCCTGTGGTACAACGCGCCGCCCGCCGAGGTCTTCATGGGCGACGTGGGGAGCCTCGCCATCGGCGGCGCCATCGGCACCATCGGCGTGCTGACGAAGCAGGAGTTGATCCTCGTGCTCATCGGCGGCGTCTACGTCGTCGAGGCGCTGTCGGTGACGCTCCAGGTCTCCTTCTTCAAGCTGACGAAGCGTCGCCTGGGGACGGGCAAGCGGCTCTTCAAGATGACGCCGCTGCACCACCACTTCGAGATGACGGGTTGGAAGGAGCCGAAGATCGTCTTCCGCTTCCTCATCATCGCGATCCTGTTCGCGCTGCTGAGTCTCTCGACGTTGAAGCTGAGGTGAGAGGGGGTGTTGGGTGTCAGGTGCCGGGTGTTAGGTAAAACCCGGCACCTGACACCCAACACCCAGAGCCCATTCCGATGGAACTCGACGGGAAAAAAGTTCTGGTCATCGGCGCGGGGCGGAGCGGCGTGGCGTCGGCGCGGTTCCTGGCCGCGCGCGGGGCGCTCGTCGTCCTGAACGACCGGAAGGAGTTCATCGACTGGACGAACGACGCGCTCGCCTTGAAGGGCGAGGGCGTCGTCAAGCTGCTCGCGGGCGACGTGCCGTCGTGGCTGCTCGACCAGATCGAATTAGTCGTCGTCAGCCCCGGCGTGCCGTCGAAGAGCATCCCCGTCCGCTACGCCGAGCGCGCGGGCGCGGAGGTCATCGGCGAGATAGAGCTGGCGTGGCGCTTCCTGCGCGGGCGCGTCGTCGGCATCACGGGGACGAACGGGAAGACGACGACGACGACCCTCGTCGGAGAGCTTCTGAGGGACGCCGGCATCCCGACGCAGGTCGGCGGCAACATCGGGACGCCGCTCGTCTCCCTGGTCGAGTCTTCAAGGGAGGACGGCTGGACGGTCGTGGAGCTTTCGAGCTACCAGCTCGAAACCGTCAGGGAGTTCCGGCCGACGGTGGCGGTCGTGCTGAACCTGATGCCCGACCACATGGACAGGTACGAGACGCTCGCGGACTACGGCGCGGCCAAGCACCGCATCTTCCGCAAACAGACCTCGGCGGACGTGGCCGTGCTCAACGCCGACGACCCGGTGGTTTCGACCTGGGCTTCGGGCCTCGAAGCGCACGTCACGATGTTCAGCACCGAGCGCGAGCTGGACGAGGGGCTTTTCTTGCGCGGCCGCGATCTGGTCGCGCGCACCTGGTCGGGCGAGCGCGTCCTGATGTCGCGCGACGAGATGCAGTTGAAGGGCGTGCACAACGTCCAGAACGTCCTGGCGGCGCTGGCCGCGGGGCTCGCGTGCGGCGCGGGGCCGGACTCGATGCGCGAGACCGTGCGCCGCTTCGCGCCGGTCGAGCACAGACTCGAACGCGTGGCGGAGGTCGGCGGCGTCACCTTCTACAACGACTCGAAGGCGACGAACGTGGACGCCGCGGTCAAGGCCGTCGAGGCACTGTCGGAGGAGCCCGGCCGCATCGTGCTCATCCTCGGCGGGCGCGGGAAGAACGCGCCCTACGCGCCGCTCGCGCCGCTCGTCGAGAAGAAGGCGCGGGCGCTCGTCACGCTCGGCGAGGACGCCGAACGCATCGAGGCGGAGTTGAAAGAGTTCGCGCCGACGCTACAGCGCGCCTCCGACATGGCCGACGCCGTCCGCCGCGCCTACCGCGAGGCCGAGCCCGGCGACGCAGTCCTGCTCGCGCCCGCCTGCGCCAGCTTCGACATGTTCACGAGCTTCGAGCACCGCGGGCGCGTCTTCAAGGAAGAGGTGGAGAAGGTGAAGAAGAATTCGGGGGTCAGGAGTCAGGAGTCAGAAGAAAAGCCGGTGCCTTCCTTCTGACTCCTGACTCCTGACCCCTGACCCCTGAGTTTTATGGCCCGCAAGCTACAGGCAGACGAGTGGCTCTTCGCCGGCACGGTGGCGCTGGCGCTCTTCGGCGTCATCATGGTCTACAGCGCGTCGGCCGTGGTGGCGACGGCCGAGAACCACAGCCAGTACCACTACGTCGTCCGGCAGGGCCTCTGGACGCTCGTCGGGCTCCTCGCGATGTGGGCCGGGATGCGGTTCGACTACGGGCGCCTGCGCAACGGGAAGGTCGCGTGGGGGCTGCTGGCATTGACGCTGGTGCTGCTCGTCGCCGTCTTCGCCTTCCCGCCGATCAACGGCGCGCGGCGTTGGATAAGGATGTCGGGCGTCTTCTCGCTCCAGCCGTCGGAGATTTCGAAGCTCGCGCTGGCGATCTTCCTCGCGAGGTTCCTCGAAAGGCGCGCCGGGCGCGAGGGCGAATTCTGGGCGACGTTCGTCCCGGCCGTCTGCGTGACGGGCGTGCTCGCGCTGCTCGTCGTGGCCGAGCCCGACCTCGGGACTTCGATGATGCTGGCGGTCGTCTGCACGTCGATGCTGTTTACGGCGGGCGCGCGGCTCAAGCACATGGCGCTGGCCGCGGCGCCGGCGCTCGCGGGCGTGGCGGGACTCCTCCTGTTCGTGCCGTGGAGGCTGAAGCGCGTGCTGGTCTTCCTCGACCCGTGGGCCGACCCGCAGGGCTCGGGCTATCAGGTCGTCCAGTCGCTCCTGGCCGTCGGCTCGGGCGGCGTGCACGGGCTGGGGTTCACGGAGGGGAGGCAGAAGATGTTCTTCCTGCCGTTCGCCCACTCGGACTTCATCTTCGCCGTGGTGAGCGAGGAGTTGGGGCTGTTCGGGGGCCTGGCGGTGATCGCGCTCTTCGGCCTGTTCCTGTGGCGCGGGATGCGCGCGGCGCTGAGGGCGCCGGACAGGTTCGGGATGCTGCTCGGCGTCGGCATCGTGACCGGCATCGTCGCGCAGGCGCTCTTCAACATGAGCGTCGTGCTGTCGATGCTGCCGACGAAGGGCATCCCGCTGCCGTTCATCTCGTACGGCGGGTCGTCTCTGGTGCCGACGCTCTTCGCGGTCGGCGTGCTCTTGAACATCTCGCAGCAGTCGAGCCCGGGCTACGGCGCCGCGCTCTTCGAAGGCGACGCCGCGGCCGCGCGCCGCGCCGGCGCGACGCGGCCGCGGGCTTCGGCCGCCTCCACGATGCGCTCGCTCCTCGGCGGCGGGGCTCGGGGGTAAAGGTTGATGCGCGTGCTCATCGCCGCGGGCGGGACGGGCGGGCACATCTACCCGGGCATCGCCGTCGCCAAAGAGGTGACGCGGCGCGACCCGCAGTCCGCCGTGCGCTTCGTCGGGACCGCGAAGGGTTTGGAGAACCGGCTCGTGCCGCAGGCGGGGTTCGAGCTCTCGCTCATTGAATCGGCGGGGTTGAAGAACGTCGGGGCGGCGGGGAAGTTGAAGGGGCTGATGCTGCTCCCCAGGAGCTTCCTCGCGGCGCGGCGGCTCGTAAAAGAGTTTCGCCCCGACGTCGTCGTCGGCGCGGGCGGGTACGTCTCGGGGCCTGTGTTGATGACGGCGGCGCTGATGCGCGTGCCGACCCTCGTGATGGAGTCGAACGCGCTGCCGGGTTTCACGAACCGGCGCCTCGCGCTCTTCGTGGACGCGGCGGCCGTCTCCTTCGACGAGTCGCTCGCATACTTCCGCGGCAAGGGCGTCGTCACCGGCAACCCCGTGCGGCGCGAGTTCTTTGAGGTCGGGCGGAAGGGGCGCGACCCGCGCAAGTTCTCGCTCCTCGTCTTCGGCGGCTCGCAGGGCGCGCGCGCCATCAACGAGGCGCTGGTCGCGGCCCTGCCGCGGCTCGAACGTCACAAGGACGTTTTGAGCATCGTCCACCAGACGGGCGAGGCCGACTTTGAGAAGGTGCGCGGCGGCTACGAGGCGGCGGGCTGGACGGGGCGCGCCGACGTGCGCCAGTACATCGACGACATGGTCGCGCGCTTCGCGGAGAGCGACCTCGTCGTCTGCCGCGCCGGCGCGACGACGACGGCCGAACTGATCGCCGCCGGCAAGGCTTCGCTGATGGTGCCGTTCCCCTTCGCCGCGGACGACCACCAGCGCAAGAACGCCGAGGCGCTTGAGAAGGCCGGCGCCTCCCGCACGGTCTTGCAGCAGGACGCGACGGGCGAGCGGCTCGCGCGGGAGATAGGCGAGCTGGTCGAGAACCCCGACCGCGTCACACGGATGGAAGAGGCCGCGCGCTCGCTCGCGCGCGGCGACGCCGCGCAGGCGGCAGTTGATTTGATTGAAAAACTTGTGGAAGTCAGAAGTCAGAAGTCGGGAGTCAGAAGTTAAGACACATTACATCGTCGGGAGTTCTTATTCTGAATTCTGACTCCCGACTTCTGACTCCCTCGAAATTATGTTTCGTCGTATCCAACACGTTCACTTCGTCGGCGTCGGCGGCATAGGCATGTCCGGCATCGCGGAGGTCCTGCTGAACATGGGCTTCCGCGTGTCCGGCTCCGACCTGCGCCGCTCGGACGTGACGGCGCGGCTCGAACAGTTGGGGGCGAAGATTTACGAGGGGCACGCGGCGGAGCACGTCTCCGGCGCGCACGTCGTCGTGCGCTCGACCGCCGTGCGCGGCGACAACCCGGAGGTGCTGGAGGCGCGGCGGCGCTCGATCCCCGTCATCCCGCGCGCGGAGATGCTGGGCGAGTTGATGAGACTCAAGCCGCACACGGTCGCCGTCGCCGGCTCGCACGGGAAGACGACGACGACCTCGATGATCGCGACCGTGCTCGCGCAGGCGGGGCTCGACCCGACGGTCGTCGTCGGCGGCGTCGTCGGCGCGATGGGCTCGAACGCGCGGCTCGGCAAGAGCGACCTGATGGTGGTCGAGGCCGACGAGAGCGACCGCTCGTTCCTGATGCTCTCGCCCACCTTCGCCGTCGTCACCAACATCGACCGCGAGCACATGGACTCGTACGCCGACATGGACGACGTGCGGAAGTCCTTCGCCGACTTCGTCAACAAGGTGCCCTTCTACGGCGCGTCGGTGCTGTGCCTGGACGACCCGCACGTGCAGGCCGTCATCCCCGAGGTCGTCCGCCGCCGCATCACCTACGGCCTGTCGGCGCAGGCCGACATCGCCGCACGCGAGGTGCGCTACGACAGGCAGTTCGGCTCCAGGTATCAGGCGCGCCTGATGGGCGAGCCCGTCGGCGAAGTCTCCCTGCGCGTGCCGGGGCTGCACAACATCTACAACTCGCTGGGGGCCATCGCCATCGGGCTCGAACTCGAAGTGCCGTTCGCGACGATCACGAAGGCGCTCGGCGAGTTCACGGGCGTCCAGCGCCGCTTCCAGTTCAAGGGCGACGCGGCGGGCGTCATCGTCGTGGACGACTACGGCCACCACCCGACGGAGATACGCGCGACGCTCGTCGCGGCGAAGCTCGGCTCGGCCGGCCGCCGCATGGTGGTGCTCTTCCAGCCGCACCGCTACTCGCGGACGCAGGACTTGTTGGACGAGTTCGCGCGCTCCTTCAACAACGCCGACGTGCTGATGGTGGCGGACGTTTACGCCGCGAGCGAGCAGGCCATCGAGGGTGTGAGCGGCGAGGCGCTGGTCGAGGCCGTCCGCCGCTTCGGCCACAAGGACGCGCGCTACGTCGGCTCGGTCGAGGAGGCGACGCAGGCACTCCTCGAAGAGGCGCACGAGAACGACATGGTCATCACGCTCGGCGCGGGCAACGTCTACCGCGCGGGCGAGAATCTGGTGGAGCTTTTGAAGGAGAGGGACGGGAAGTCGGAGGCGACGACGCAGTGACAGCCGCAGCCCCCGCCGCGCCTATAGAAGTGATGAGCGAAGAGAGAGACACGTCCGGCGTGGCGGAGCGTGACGCGCGGCTCGAAGAGGTCGCGCGCCGGGCGGGCGTGCGCGCCGAGCGCGGGCGGCGCTTCGCGGAGCTGACCTCCCTGCGCGTCGGCGGGTCGATTGACTGGCTGTTCGTGCCCGAGACCGAGGAGCAGTGCGCCGCCGTCGTCGGCGCGCTGGAAGAGGCGGGCGTCGCGTGGCGCGTGCTCGGCGCGGGCAGCAACGTGCTGGCCGACGACCGCGAGCACCGCTACGTCGTCGTCTCGACGCGCGAGGTGAAGGGCAAGGCCGAGTTCGACGGCGAGCGCGTCTCCGTGAGCGCCGGCTTCTCGCTCCCGCGCCTGTGCGTCGAGGCCGCGCGGCAGGGGCTCTCCGGCATTGAAGGTCTGGGCGGCATCCCCGGCACGGTCGGCGGCGCGCTCTGGATGAACGCGGGCGCCTACGGCCACGAGATCGGGCAGGTCGTCGAATCCGTCCGCGTCGCGCGCGGGGGCGGGGTCGTCGAAGTCCCGGGGGGCGAGGTGAAGTGGGACTACCGCCACACCTCCTTCAAAGAGGGCGAGCTGCTGCTGGGCTGCACGCTCAGGCTCAAACGGGACGACCCCGAGAAGATTAAAGAGCGGATGGAGGAGGCGAAACGGAAACGCTTCGCCACGCAGCCGCACGGCGCGCGCTCGGCCGGCTGCTTCTTCAAGAACCCGCCGGGGTCGGGCCTGAGCACCGGCAAGATGATCGACGAGATGGGCATGAAAGGCGAGAGGCGCGGCGGCGCCGTCGTCTCGCCCGTCCACGCGAACTTCATCGTCACCGAGGGCGAGGGCGCGCGTGCGCGCGACGCCTACGCGCTCGCCGAAGAGATACGCGAGCGCTTCCGCCGCGAGCACGGGATAGAGCTGGAGTACGAAGTCGAGCTATGGGGGGCGGAGCCGAACACGCCGGAGACGGAGGGGGACGCGGAGGCGTTCGTCGGGACGAAGGGCGCGGGCGGCGGGCGCGAGGGGGAGAAGCAGTGAGAGAGCAGGTCATCACACCGCGCGCCGGGCGCGTCGGCGCGAAGGGGGGCGGCGCCGTCTCCGTGCAGCGGCCGAACGGGCGCCGCGCGCGGCCCGCGGCGTCGAAGGACTCGCGGCAGAAGGGCTTCGAGTGGAAGTCTGCGCTCCATTACGTCCCCGCGGTGCTCAAGGCCGTGCTCGCCGTCGCGCTCGGCCTGCTCGCGTACCTCGGCTACCGCACGGCCGTCTCGACCTCCTTCTTCAAGGTGCGGGCGGTGGACGTGGCCGGCGCGTCGCGCGCCTCGCGCGAAGAGATACGCGCGGCGGTGCTGCGCCTGTCGAACGCGGGCGTGTGGCAGGCCGACCTCGAAGTCATCGCGAAGGAGCTGAGGGAGCTGCCCTGGGTGCGTGACGCCGTCGTGACGCGCGTGCTCCCCGACGGGCTGCGCGTGCGGGTCACCGAGCGCGAGCCGCGCGTCATCTCCCGCACGGGCGGCGGCCGACTCGTCTGGGTCGATGACGAAGGCGTCGTGCTCGGCGCGGCCTCGCCGGGCGACGAAGACTTCTTCATCCGCGGCATCGAAGAGGGCCGCGCCCCCGACGCGGCGAAGCACAACAGCGCCCGCGTGGAGGTGGCGCGGGAACTCTCGCGCGAGTGGGCGCAGGCCGGGCTGACGAAGCGGGTCAGCGAGCTCAACCTCGAAGACCTCAACGACGTGCGCGTCCAGCTCGCGGGGCGGGACGCGGCGGTCGAAGTCAGGCTCGGCAAGGAGGAGTTCGGCAAGCGCTTCCGCCAGGCGCTCGAAGTGCTCGACGCGCAGCGCCTGACGCCGCGCGGCCCCTACATCACCTACGTCGACGTCTCGCAGGGCAAGCGCGCCGTCATCGGCACGGCCTCGACCGCGCAGTACCGGCCCGACCCCGAAGGCGAGGCGGGCGCGGCCGAGGCGCAGGCGCCCGACGCCCCGGCGCAGGTCGCGCCCGCGCAGGAGCAGGTCGCGCCCGCGCGGGAGTCGCCGCGCGCCGCGCCCGCGAAGGACGCGCAGAAGAAGACGCCGGCACGCCAGCCGGCCGGGGCCGAAAAGAGGAAGGCGGCCACGACACAGCAGCCGACGAACGCCGCGACGCGCCCCCGACGCGTCGGGTGAACCCAGAGCTGAATTTCGCGCCGGACTAAAGAGAACCCCCAGTCTGCCAAGGAGCGAAACCCGGATGGCTAAGAACCTGACCCACACGGTCGGACTCGACGTAGGCACCAGCCGCGTGACCTGCATCATCGGCGAGCCCGGCGACGGCGGCCTCATCGACATCGTCGGCATCGGCGAGTCGGAGGCGCGCGGCCTGCGCAAAGGGGTCGTCGTCGACCCCGAGGCCGCCGTCGATTCGATCACGCGCGCCGTCGAGGAGGCCGAGCGCATGAGCGGGCTCGAAGCCGAGGAGGTCGCCATCAACCTCTCCGGCTCGCACATCATGAGCTTCAACGGGCAGGCCATCGTCGCCGTCTCGGGGCGCGAGCGCGACCCCGTCTACGAGTCGGGCCACGGCCGGCGCAACGGCCACGCCCCCGTCATCGTCGCGGGGCGCGACCGCGAGATCACGCAGGACGACGTGCGCCGCGCCATCGAATCGGCCTCGGCGATACAGCTCCCGGCCGGGCGCGAGATAGTCGACCGCCTGCCGCAGGAGTTCATCGTCGACGACCAGGACGGCATCAACGACCCCGTCGGCATGATCGGCGCGCGCCTCGCCGTGAAAGTCCACATCGTGACGAGCCCCGTCACCGCGCGCCAGAACGTCATCAACTCGGTCAACCGCGCCGGATTAGTCGTCGGCGAGATGGTGCTCGAACAACTGGCCGCGGCCGAGGCGACGCTCACCGACGACGACAAGGAGTTCGGCGCGGCGCTCGTGGACATCGGCGCGGAGACGACCGGGCTCATCATCTACCAGCGCGGCGCCGTGCAGCACACGGCCGTCTTCGCGCTCGGCGGCTCGCACTTCACGAACGACATCGCCTTCGGCCTGCGCACGCCCATCCCCGAGGCCGAGAAGATCAAGCGCAGCGTCGGCTGCGCGTCGGCGCTGAGCCTCTCGGAGTCGGAGCGCGGCGAGCTGGTGGACGTGCCTTCGGTCGGCGGGCGCCCGCCGCGCCAACTGTCCAGACAAATCCTGTGCGACATCCTCCAGCCGCGCGCCGAAGAAGTCCTCTCGCACGTCGCCGACGAGATACGCGAGGCGGGCTGGGAGGGGCAACTTTCGAGCGGCGTCGTCCTGACGGGCGGCGGCGCGCGCTTGAACGGCATGGTCGAGATCGCCGAGCAGGTCTTCGACGCGCCGGTGCGCCTGGGATACCCCGAGCGCGACCGCTTCGGCGGGCTCGTCGAAGACGTGCAGAGCCCCGCGTGGGCGGCCGCGTCGGGGCTGTGTCTGATACGCCAGCGGGCGAAATCCGCCGAAATGCGGGCGTCGCTCGCGCGGGCGCAGGCGGGGGGCGGACTCGGCGCTCTCGTCTCAAAATTTCGTAACCGTTTTGGTGGTATTTTCTGAGTAGATGTTGTATGCTGCCGCGCCAGCCGGCACAAGATGTAGCCCTCAACATTTTGTTGTCGGCGCCGCGCACAGCCCAAGATAACCGCACGACACCTTCGGGGCGGCGAGAAGCTTCGGAAGGAGAGAGGAAATTGCAGAATATGACACCGGAAGGCCGTCCGGCGAGCGGGATCAACATTTTCATCGATGACGACCCTCCCATCACGGGCGCGCGCATCAAGGTCATCGGCGTCGGCGGCGGCGGCGGCAACGCCGTCAACCGCATGATCGAGGCCGGCATCGAGGGCATCGAGTTCCTCGTCGCCAACACAGACCTCCAGGCTTTGAAGCGCTCGCGCGCGCCGATCAAGATTCAACTGGGCGGCAAACTCACGAAGGGCCTCGGCGCGGGCGCCAACCCCGACATCGGCCGCAACGCCGCGTTAGAAGACACCGAGAAGATCATCGAGGCCCTCGAAGGCGCCGACATGGTCTTCGTCACCACGGGCCTCGGCGGCGGCACGGGCACGGGCGCGGCGCCGATCATCGCCTCGCTCGCGAGCGAGCTCAACGCGCTGACGGTCGCCGTCGTCACCAAGCCCTTCCACTTCGAGGGCAAGCGCCGGATGGCGCAGGGCGACCAGGGCCTGCGCGAGCTGCGCGAGTGCGTGGACACGGTCATCACCATCCCCAACGAGCGCCTGCTCCACACGGCCGACCAGAAGATGTCCCTGCAGGACGCCTTCAAGATGGCCGACGACGTGCTCCGGCAGGCCGTGCAGGGCATCAGCGACCTCATCACCGTCCCCGGCCTCATCAACCTCGACTTCGCCGACGTGAAGGCGGTCATGTCGGGGATGGGTCTGGCGCTCATGGGCGCGGGGCGCGCGAGCGGGGAGAACCGCGCGGTCGAGGCGACGCAGCAGGCCATCTCCTCCCCGCTGCTCGAAGAGGCGACCATCCAGGGCGCGAAGGGCGTGCTCATCAACATCACGGGCGGGTTGGACCTCACGCTCTACGAGGTCAACGAGGCCAGCTCCATCATCCGCGAGTCGGCCGACGACGACGCCAACATCATCTTCGGCGCGGTCATCGACGAAGCCCTGCGCGACGAGATGAAGATCACCGTCATCGCCACCGGCTTCGACAAGGACATGTCCGAGGTCGGCACCACGACGCACGCGACCGCCGCCGCCCAGGCCCCGCGCTACGCGCAGTCGTCGCCCGACCTCTCCGCGCGCACCGTCGCCCCCACGCGCTCCGACGACCTCGACGTGCCGACCTTCATCCGCAAGAAGGCGGACTGAAGCGTCGCCCAAAGTTTCAGGTTCAAGGTTCGAAGTCCGACGCGGGACTTTGAACCTTGAACTTTTTTGCGCGGGGGTTTGAACTTTGAACGCGCAACCTTGAACTTTGAACTCCTCTCATGTAGAGTGTCGCGCAAACCCTGACAGGATTGAAATCAACCACGGGTAAAGACCGTTTCTCGTCTGTCTACTTCAGACCGCAAATGTGTGGGGCGCCGACCGGGCAGGCCGAGTCCGCCGTGTCTCGTCTTCTGCTCGATCCGGTCGCCGCGGGGCGGCGCGGGCGGCCCCGTTTCATGCAAGTTTTTTGGCACTGTTGGAGGTGAGGAGATAAAGTGAACCGCAAACTTATTCGCACGACACTGGCCGAGGTCAAGGGCCGCGAGACGACGCCTCAACCGCGGGAGAGTTCGGAGAGGCCGGAGAGGGCGGCCCCGCCGCCGCGCGCCCCGCAGCACCGCCCGTCGGGCGGCGCGGCCCCGCGCGAGCCGCGTGAGTCGTCGGCCGCCTCGGCCGCCTCGGCCGCCGCGCTCGGGCGCAAGAAGATTCCGCCCGCCGAGACGAGCGCCGAAATCTTCTACTACAAGAAGCAGATGGATCAGCACACGCTGATGGTCATCGTGCTGAACGACGGCGAGGAGATAGAGGGCACCATCGAGTGGTACGACCGCAGCGCCCTCAAGATTAACCGCAAGGGCGCGCCCAACATCATGCTTCTGAAGCACAACATCAAGTACATGTTCAAGGCCGAAGACCGCGACGGCGGCGGCGACGAGACCGGCGACTGACCCCGAGTGACGACGCGCGGGGAGCACGCCCCGAGCGGGGCGGCCCCGTCGGCCGTCCGTGTGCCCCACGACGCCCTCACGCGCGGTTCCGGCTCCGAAAGATGAACGACCCTTCACCCAAACCCGCCGCGGCGGGGCGCGCCGGCGCGCGCGCCCCGCGCATCGGCGTCACGATGGGCGACCCGGCCGGCATCGGCCCCGAGGTCGTCCTGAAGGCCGTGGCCGAGCCGGAGGTGCTCGCGGCCTGCGTGCCCGTCATCGTCGGCGACGCGCAGCACCTCGCGCACACGGCGCGCACGCTCGACCTCCGGTGCGGCTACGAGATCGTGCGCCGCGGCGAAGCCTTCCCCGAAGACGCGGGCGTCCCCGTCATCTACCACCTCGACAACATCACGGGCACGGTCGCGCCGGGCGTCGAGTCGGGCGCGGCGGGCCGGGCCGCGGCCGAGTACATCGAGGCGGCGGTCGAACTCTGCGGCCTCGGCGCCGTGGAGGCCATCGCCACGGCGCCGATCAACAAGCGTGCGCTCTTCCTGGGCGGCTACAGCTTCCCCGGACACACCGAGTTCCTCGCGCACCTGACGGGCGCGCCCGAGTCCGCGATGGCCTTCGTCGCTTCGAACCTGCGCATCGTCCTCATCTCCACGCACGTGCCGCTGTCCGAGGCCATCCGCCTCGTCGAGAAGGAGCGCATCGCGCGCGTCACGCGCCTCGCCGACCGGGAGTTGAGGCGCTGGGGCATCGCGCGCCCGCGCATCGCGGTGGCGGCCCTCAACCCGCACGGCGCCGAGGGCGGCCTGTTCGGCGTCGAGGAGGCGGCCGAGATTCAGCCCGCCGTCGAGGCGTGCCGCGAAGAGGGGTTGGAGGTTTCGGGGCCGCACTCGGCCGACACGGTCTTCCTGCGCGCCGCGCGCGGCGAGTTCGACGCCGTGATTTCGTGTTACCATGACCAGGCGATGATCCCCGTGAAGTGCCTCTCGTTCGGCGAGGCGGTCAACGTCACGCTGGGTCTGCCGTTCATCCGCACCTCCGTCGACCACGGCACGGCCTTCGACATCGCGGGCCGCGGCGTCGCGGAGCATTCGAGCATGGTCGCCGCCATCACCCTGGCCGCGCGCCTCGCGCGCGCCGACGAGAGCGGCAGGGCAGTTGAAGTATGAGTGATGAGTGGTGAGTGATAAGTGATAAGAAAGAAATCAAGGGCCGCGTCTTCTTCTCATCACTTATCACTCATCACTCATCACCCCTGAAAACCGGAGGTTTTCGAAAAGGTGTCTGCGCAGAGTGAAGCCTCACGCCGCATCCTGGTGGCCGACGACGACCCGGCGATCCTGCGCCTGGTGACGGCCATCGTCGAGAAGGAGGGCTACCAGGTCGTGCCGGCGCGCGACGGGCGCGAGGCGTACAAGCTCCTCCAGACGAGCGGCGACTTCGCCGCGTGCGTCTTCGACGTGGTGATGCCGCACATCCAGGGGCCGGAACTCGTCCGCTACATGAAGACCGAGAAGAAGCTGATGAAGATTCCGGTGATGATGATGACGGCCGAGCAGAACCCGAAGCTCTCCTCCGACAGCTTCGCCGCCGGCGCCGTCGTCTTCCTCCCGAAGCCCTTCACGACCTCGCAGCTCCAGGTCATGCTGCGCATGCTCATCAACAAGTCGCACGGCGAGCAGGGCTAGCGGCCCGCCCGGGCGCCCGGGGGAAGGGCGAGGAGAATGTTTATGGCCAGACCGAATCCTTCGCACTCGCGGGCCGCCGCCTTCCGGGCCGCGGCTCTCGTCATCGCGGCGGCCTTCTGCGCGGCGGGCGCGGACGCGCAGTCGGGGCGCAAGGCGCAGAAGCCCCTGGGGCTCCCGACCGAGGCGGCGAAGCCGGCCGACCCCGCCAAGCCGGCCGAGACGAAGAGGGCCAACGCGCTCGTCAACTTCGTCGTCGTGAAGGACGACACGCTCTCGATAGGCGTCGACTCGCTGGCGCGCGACGGCGTGTCCGCGGCCTTCGTCGAGAGGCTGCGGCAGGCGGGCCGCGACGTGGAGGTCAAGGACGGCGGCAAGGGGCGGCGGCAGGAGGCGCGCGAGCGCGCCAAGAAGGAGGAGGCCGCCTACGTCGTCTTCTTCCAGTTGGAAGAGACCGGCATGGGCACGTCGGACATGGACGCGCGCGGGCTCACGCTGCGGACCTACGTCTACACGCCGAAGACGGCCGACCTCAAGTACTCCGACACGATGTTCCAGCGCCCGTACCAGGACACGGCGCGCATCGGCGGCGTGCGCGTGCCCGTCCCTTCGCGCCGCGTCGAGCGCTACCCCTCGCAGCGCCAACTCGAACAGGCCGCGCGCGACGCCGCCGACCGCCTCCTCTCGCGCTTCCAGATCACCCCGCCGCCTGAGCGATGAGTAAAGGCAAAAGGCACAAGGCGCAAGGCACAGGTGAGGATGAGAACCGGCGTGGTTCTCATCCTCTTTCGCTGATGAAGGTGAGGGACGCGCTGCCTCTCATCTTCGTTTGTGCCCTGTGCGTTTTTGCCGCCGACGCGTCGGCGCAGAAGAGGCCGAAGCCGGCTTTGAAGGAGAAGGACGCGCGGCGGGCGGTCGCGGAGGCGCCGGGCTTCGCGCTGCGGACGGGCGCGGTCAAAGTTAAAGAGGTCAGCCCCGCGGGCTCGGCGCCCGTCACGGTCTCGGCCGGCGTGACCGTCGCCTTCCGTCTCGTGCGCGTCGAGGACGAGCGCGTGCCGCAGACCGGCGGCGTCTTCAAGGTCAAGCGCTGGCGCGCCGCCGAGTTCCGCACGGGCGACCGCG
The DNA here is from genome assembly GCA_036389235.1 of Pyrinomonadaceae bacterium. GTDB lineage: Bacteria > Acidobacteriota > Blastocatellia > Pyrinomonadales > Pyrinomonadaceae > QHXN01. The sequence continues at coordinate 15,556 of DASVQJ010000349.1, forward strand.
CGTGGGAGGAGTTCGACCTCGTCGCCGAAGCCCTCGGCCCCGCGCGCGTCGAGGCCGCGCGCCGCGCGCTCGAAGAACTCGTGACGGAGTTCGAGGCGCAACAGGCCGCGGCCCCGCGCGCCGAAGTCGTGGCCGTGCCGTCCGTCACGGCCGAAGGCGACGGCAAAGGTAAGAGCAAGGACAAGAAGAAGGACGAGGAGGAGAAGAAGACCGCCGAGCCCCTGACGCGCGGGCCGCTCACCGTCAAGCAGCTCTCGCTGATGGGCTCGTCCGCCGTGGCGGAGGTCGAGGTCGCGGCGAGCTTCATCCTGTCGAAGGACGCGCGCGGCAGGTGGCGCGTGACGGGCGTCGAAGTGGGCGGCGAGACGGCCCGCGACCTCGAAGCGCTCCGGCTCGCGGTCGATGTGCGCAAGGCCGCGCGCGCGCGCGAAGACCTCGCGGAGATGAGGGAGGCGCTCGAAGCCTTCCGGCGCGAGCGCGGCTTCTACGTCGTCGGCGAAGACGCGGTCGTCCTCTACGACCACCTCAGCCCGCGCTACGCCAAGCGCGTCATCCGCCTCGACCCCTGGCACAACCCCTACCGCTACGCCGGCACGACGGCCGCCTACACCCTCGCCTCCGACGGCCCCGACGGCAAACGCGGCACCGCCGACGACGTGACCCTGAATCGCTGAAGAGGGCGTGAGCCGTGAGCGGTGAGCCGTGACAAGAAGAAGTCTGTTCTTTCTTGTCACGGCTCACCGCTCACGGCTCACGCCTTTTAGCTTTGACGACGATGAGGTGGCTCTGCGAGAGCTTCATCTCGCTGAAGCGGGAGGGGCGCGGGGGCGCGATGCCGAAGTCTGGGTGCGTGATGTCGGGCATGCCTAGTTCGTCCACGAGTTCTTTGACGAAGCCGACCATGCCGTAGTCGTGGCTGTTGTAGAGGCCGCGCTGGAGCGTGCGCTTGGCGGCGGAGGCGAGGCGGCCGGCGAGGGGGAGGCGGCCGAGCCTGCTGTTGTAGAGGCGCGTGGCCGCGCGGCTGAGGCGGTGGCGCAGCGGGCTGTGTCCGGCCGGCCCGCGGCGCGGGCGGTAGCGCACGCCGTCGGGCCAGAAGTCCCAGTAGCCGGTGCCCCAGTCCTCTATGACGTAGAGGCCGCCGGGCTTGAGGTGGTGGTCGAAGAGGTGCCAGAAGCTGACGCGGGCCAGCTCGCCGACGTGCGAGCAGTCGTCGATAATCACGTCGAAGCCTTCGGGGGCGCACTCGCGCGCGATGCGGTCGAGGAGTCCGGTGTCCTGCTGCCCGCCCCTGTAGAGGCGTATGCGGCCCGTGGGGTCTTCGACGTGCGCGGGGTTGAGGTCGAGGCCGGCGATGACGCCGCGCTCGAAGTAGTCGCGCCAGAGGAGCAGGGAGCCGCCCTTGAGGACGCCGAGTTCGAGCAGGCGCACGTCGCGGTCGAGGAGCGGGCGGAAGTACTCCTCGTAGTTGCGCAGGTAGTGCGCGTGCGCCGCCTTGTCCGTGTCGTAGTTCGAGGCGTCGAGCGTCCTCTTCGTCGAAGCCATGTGTTCGCCCCCGTCGCTTCCCGGTCCGCCGCGGCCGGGCCGGCCGCGGGGCGCGCATAATATGCTTGAGGCGGCCGCCGAAATCCAGCCGCGCGGGGCCGCGGGCGCGTGCGAAAAGCGCCCGGGAAAATCAGCTTGACGGGCTGTCGGCGCGGGTGTTAGGTTTGATTTGCGGCCTTCGTGCGTGGTTTTCATCGAGGGGCCGCTGGACATGCCCTGCCGCCGCTCCACGCGCGAAAGCGTTCCTTTACTTGCCCCCCGGAGTGTTCGGCCCCCTGACACAAGGAGACTCTTTTGCTTTCGGGACGCCGGAAACTTCTGCTCGCTGACGACTCGCCGACGATCCAGAAGGTCATCAGTCTCACCTTCGGGGACGAGGACTTCGAGGTCGTCGCGGTCGGAGACGGCGCGCAGGCGCTCCGGGCACTCGCGGACGACCCGCCGCCCGACGTGGTGCTCGCGGACGTGGTGATGCCCGGCCCCGACGGCTACGAGTTGTGCGAGCGAATCAAGCGGGACGCGCGCCTGGGCCGCGTCCCCGTCGTCCTCCTCGTCGGCACGTTCGAACCATTCAACGAAGCGGAGGCGCGCAGAGTTGGCGCGGATACAGTCTTGACGAAACCCTTCCAATCGATACGCAATCTGGTCGGCAAGGTCGGCTCACTCCTCGGCGGCGAGTCGAAGGCGGACGAGCACGCCGACGCCCGCGCGCCGCGCGACGGCCGCCCCGCCGACGAGGCGGACGAGCGCGCCGACGCGGCGGCCCGTTACGACGCGGGCGCGCGCCGCGGCGCGGCGTTCGACGAGCCGGACGAGCCGCAGGCCGAAGAGGCCGCCGCCTCCTTCGCAGACCTCGGCGCAGACGACGACCTGATCGAGGCGCGGCCGGCCGAAGCCTTCGTCGCGCCCACGAGCTTCGCCCGCGGGCGCGACGACGCGCCCGCCGCCGCGGAGCCGCCCGAGCCCGACTTCGAAGACGCGCCCGCCTTCGAGGCGAACGGCGACGCGGCCCACGCGCCCGCCGCTTCCGTCGTCGCCCCGGAGGAGGACGACGTTTTCGACTTCGCCGTCGAAGAGACTGACGACACTGAGCCCGTCTTCGCCGTAAGCCGGCCGCGAGAGAGTGTGATGACCGAACCGACCGCCCCCCAGACTTCATTCGAGGCGCGCGCCGCTTCCGCCGCCGCCGCCGACGACGCACTGCTCGACCTCGGGCAGACGGACGCGCCCGCCGCCGTCGCCACCGCCGAGGCCGACGACTTCATCCTCGACCTCGACTTCGAAGACGCGCCCGCCGCGCAGGCCGCCGGCGACGTGTTCGACTCGCCCCTCGAAGAGACGCCCGCGCCCGCGCCGAGCTGGGCCGACGCCCCGAGCGCCTTCGCGGAGGCCGCGCACGGCGAACGCCCGCGCCCCTTCGAATCGGCCCCCTCCTTCGAGCCGTCCGCGACCTTCGAGCCCGCAGACTCCTTCGACTCTTCCTCCGACTTCGCACAGCCCGAGGCTTCCGCCGCGCACGACGAGGCGCCCTGGCGCGAAGTGGTGGTGCAGGACGGGCCGCAGGGCTTCGCCTTCGGCGGCGCCGAGGCGCAGGCCGCGGGCGCCGCGCCCCGCGGCTTCGTCGAGCCCGAGGTCGTGCCCGCCGACGAGCCCGTCCCGGCCGTCGTCGAGGGCGAGTTCACCGACGGCAGCGTCGAAGGCGACCTGCCCAAGTCGCCCGCCGCCCAAGCGTCCTTCGCCGAAGCCGCGCCGCAGGAGCCCTCGACCGCGGGCTACGCCGTCGGCCACGCGCGCGCCGGCCTCGAAGAGCCCCTGCGCGCAGACCAGCTCTCCCCCGAGGCCATCGAAGCCGTCGCCCGCCGCGTCGTCGAGCTGATGTCCGACAAGGTCGTCCGCGAGGTCGCCTGGGAAGTCGTCCCCGAACTGGCAGAGCTGCTCATCAAACAGAAGCTCGAAGAGGATAGAAGGCGGTAGGTAGTAGACAGTAGTCAGTAGCCAGTAGAAGGAAGAAGCGGCGCGCCCGGCCCGATGGCTTAGGACGCGCCGCCTCTTTTTTCTACTGGCTACTGACTACTGACTACTGTCTACTCTCTACTGCCCTCCCTTTTCCCTTTTCCCCCTGCCCTCCGTATAATCGAGCGGTCATGGACATCCCGAAAACTTACGACCCGAAGCAGGCCGAGGAGAGCCATTACGCGCGCTGGGAGCGCGAGGGGTGCTTCGCGCCCGAGGTGAATTCCGACCCCGCCGCGCCCGTCTACTCCATCGTCATCCCGCCCCCGAACGTGACGGGCTCGCTCCACATGGGGCACGCGCTCCAGCACACGATCATGGACGTGCTCACGCGCTACCAACGCATGCGCGGCCGCCGCACGCTCTGGCTGCCCGGCACGGACCACGCCGGCATCTCGACGCAGATCATGGTCGAGCGCCAGTTGAAGAAGGAGGAGGGCAAGTCGCGCCACGACATCGGGCGGGAGGAGTTCACCGCGCGCGTCTGGAAGTGGAAGGAGCAGTACGGCGGCGAGATCACCCGGCAGATGCGGCGCGAGGGCGCGAGCGTCGATTGGTCGCGCGAGCGCTTCACGATGGACGAGCACCTCTCGCGCGCCGTCCGCGAGTTCTTCGTCCGCTGCTACGACGAGGGGCTCATCTACCGCGGCCCCGGCATGATCAACTGGTGCCCGAGAGACCAGACGGCGCTCTCCGACCTGGAGGTCGATAAGGAGCCGCAGGCCGGCAAGCTCTTCTACCTGCAATACCCGGTCAAGGGTTCCGGCCGCCGCGTCACGGTGGCGACGACGCGCCCCGAGACGATGCTCGGCGACACGGCCGTCGCCGTCAGCCCGAAGGACGAGCGTTACGCCGACCTCGTCGGGCAGACGTTGATACTTCCGATTGTCGGCCGCGAGATTCCCGTGGTCGCCGACGAGTTCGTAGACCCCGAGTTCGGCACGGGCGCGGTGAAGGTGACGCCCGCGCACGACCCCGCGGACTACGCCCTGGGCAAGCGGCACGACCTGCCGCAGGTGACGGTCATCGACCAGCACGCGCGGATGACGGCCGAGGCCGGCGCCGGGTTCGAGGGGCTCGACCGCTACGAGGCGCGCGAGAAGGTCGTCGAAGAATTCGAAGGGCTCGGGCTGCTTGAGAAGGTCGTCGATTACGAGTTCTCCATCACGAAGTGCGGGCGCTGCCGCACGGTCATCGAGCCGCTCATCTCGACGCAGTGGTTCTTGAAGCAGGCCGAACTCGGCCGCGGGCCGCTCCGGCTCATCCGCGAGCAGCACGTGCCGCGCTTCGTCCCCGAGAACCCTTACGAGAAGGTCTACGAGAACTGGCTCGCCGGACTCTACGACTGGACGCTCTCGCGCCAGCTCTGGTGGGGGCACCGCATCCCCGCCTGGTACGACGCCGCGGGCAACGTCTACGTCGCGCGCACGGAAGGGGAGGCGCGCGCCGCGGCCGGGACTGACGAGCTTGAGCAGGACCCGGACGTGCTCGACACCTGGTTCTCTTCGGCGCTGTGGCCCGTCTCGACGCTGGGCTGGCCGGACGAGGACTCGCCCGACCTCAAGACTTTCTACCCGACCTCCGTGCTCGTCACGGCGCGCGACATCATCTTCCTGTGGGTCTCGCGCATGATGATGACGGGGGTGAAGTTCACGGGGAAGAAGGCGTTCGACGACGTCTTCATCACCGGCACCATCTTCGACAAGCACGGGCAGCGCATGTCGAAGACGAAGGGCAACGGCGTCGACCCGCTCGACGTGTTCGACAAGTACGGCGTGGACGCGACGCGTCTGGTGCTGGCGTCAATCGGCAGCACCGACACGCGCTGGAACGACAACCAGGTCGAGAGCTACCGCAACTTCGCCAACAAGATTTGGAACGCCGCGCGCTTCTGCCTGCTCAACTCCGAGGGCGCGCAGGTCGGCCGCGGGTTCGAGGGCGAGCCCGAACGTTGGGCGCTGCACGACCGCTGGATCGTCTCGCGTCTGAACAAGACCGCGCGCGACGTGGCGAAAGCGGTCGAGGCGTACCAGTTCCACGAGGCGGTCTACGCGCTCTACCACTTCTTCTGGGACGACTTCTGCGACTGGTACATCGAGCTGTCGAAGTCGGACGTGACCGCGGCCGAGCCTTCGCCCGAACGCGACGCCGCGCGCGGCCGCGTGCTCACCGTGCTCGAACGAGCCCTGCGCCTACTTCATCCGTTCATGCCCTTCATCACGGAGGAGCTTTGGCAACGTCTGCCGGGCGTCGGCAAGGAGTCTTTGCACCCCGCCTACCGCGCGGCCTCCGTCACGCCGACCGTCATGCTCACGAAGTTTCCGCAGGCGAACCCGGCCCTGATAGACGAGCGCGCCGAAGAGGAGATGCGCGCGGTCATCGAACTCGTCTCGCGCGTGCGGAACATACGCACGGAGCTGAGCGTCAAGCCCGGCGAGTACCTGCCGCGCCTCTTCGTCGGCACGCCCGACCCCGGGATGCGCCACGTCTTCGCCAACAGCGCCGAGCAGATCACGCGGCTGACGCGCGCCTCGAAGATTTACGTCTCCGACCGCCTCGAACGCTTCGCGGCCGGCCCGAACGGCGGCGGCGGGGCCGGGCCGCGGCCCGACGCCTTCGACGTCTCGAACCCCGACGGGGTGACCATCCCGCGCGCCTCCGCACGCGCCGTGCTCGCGGGCGGGGCGGAGGTGGCCGTGCCGTTGGAAGGTCTCATCGACTTCGCGCGGGAGCGGGCGCGCATCGCGCGCGAGCGCGAGAAGCAGGAGAAGGAGTTGCAGAAGGCCGAGGCGCAGCTCGCCAACCCGCAGTTCGTCGAGCGCGCGCCGGCCGAGAAGGTGGAAGAGTTAAGACGCCGCGCGGCCGAGCTGGGCGGGCGCATCAAGGCTTTGGGCGAGATGCTGGAGGCTTTAGGCGAATGAGCTGGCTCGACGAGGGGGCGCTGTTCTCGCAGGTCGGCGCGTTCCTGAACGAAGACATCGGCCGCGGCGACATCACGACGCAGTCCACCGTGATGCGCAGCCAGAGCGCCAAGGGTCGCTTCATCGCCAAGGAGGCGATGGTCGTCTGCGGGCTCGAAGCCGCCGAGGCCGTCTTCTCCACGCTCGACTCGCAGCAGCAGATCGAAGCCTTCGTCGCCGACGGCGACGAGGTCGAGGCGGGCAAGGTCATCGCGCGCACGACCGGCTTCGCCGACGTGCTGCTCGCGGGCGAGCGCCTGGCCCTCAACCTCATGCAGCGCCTCTCCGGCATCGCCACGCTCACCCGCAAATACGTGCAGGCGGTCGAGGGCACCGGCGCGCAGATCGTCGACACGCGCAAGACGACGCCGGGCCTGAGGATGCTTGAGAAGTACGCGGTGACGACCGGCGGCGGGCGCAACCACCGCTTCGGCCTCGACGACGGCGTGCTCATCAAGGACAACCACGTCGCGCTCGCGGGCGGCGTGGCGACGGCCGTCGGGCGGGCGCGCAAGGCCGTCGGGCACCTGCACAAGATCGAGGTCGAGGTCTCGCGCGAGCGCGACCTGCGCGACGCCGTCGAGGCCGGCGCCGACATCCTCCTCATCGACAACCAGACGCCCGAGGAGACGCGCCGGCTGGTCGAGATCGCGCGCGGGCTCAAGCCCGACATCCTGCTCGAATCTTCGGGCGGCATCACCCTGGAGAACGTCCGCGAGTACGCCGAGGCGGGCGTCGATCTCGTCAGCGTCGGCGCGCTCACGCACTCGGCGCGCGCCGTGGACATCAGCTTCAAGATTCAGACGGCCTGAGGGGAAGCGGAACCGGGCGCCGGCCGGCGCGTGTAAACCCGGGGGCGCGCGGCGCGCATCCGAAGTAGCGCCGGCGAGTTTTCAAGGAGGACGTGATGAAGAAATCCATGGCGCGCGTGGCGCTCGCGGCTCTGGCCGCGCTCATTCTGTTCCAGTCGGACGCGCAGTCGCAGCGGCGGCGCACCTCGCGCCGCACGACGAACCCCGTGCGCCCGCAGCCCGTGCAGGCGCCCGACCTGCCCGACGAGCCGAGCGTCGTCAGCACCGCGGACGACACGCAGCCGGCGCCGACGCGCCGCACGCGCACGCGCCAGCAGCCGCAGGGCACGCAGGCCGAAAACGAGCAGTTGCGCGGCACCGTGCGCGACCTCTCCGGCCAGGTCGAGCAGCTCTCGGGGCAGCTCAACCAGATGAAGGCCGACCAGAAGGCGATGTTCGACCTCGAACGGCTGACCCGCGCCGAGCAGCGCGCCGAACAGCTCCGCACGCAGCTCCGCGAGGTGACCGACAAGGAGTTCCAGTTGCAGGAGCGCTTGGCCGAGATCGCCTACGAGTCGCAGCCCGAATCCATCCAGCGGCGCGCGGCGCTCGTCGGCTCGCTCAACCCGTCGGCCGTGCGCGACGCCATCACGCAGCAGTTGGAGCGCGAGCGCGTGCGCATCAACAAGCAGCTTGAGCTGCTCGCCACCAGCCGCACGCGCCTCGAAGCGTCGGTCGCCACGGCCGACGCGGAGGTCGAGCGCCTGCGCCAGCGCGTCGAGACCAACGACCAGGCGCAGCAGTCCCCGCCCACGCCCGGCACCGAAAGCACCAACGCCGCGGCCCCGGCCGCCCAACCCAGCCCGACCCCGACGCCCGCGGCGCAGCCGCCGACGGAGTAGACGTTAGATGTCAGATGCTGGATGTCAGTTCAGACAGTCACTATAGCGGTTTGCGGTTGGGTGAGCATCGAACGAGGGTTAACCACAGAGACACAGAGGCACGGCCCGTCGAGTTATACCTCTTTAAGCTGTGCCTCTGTGCCTCTGTGGTTAATTCCCCCTCGTATTCACTCAAGTGAAA
>DASVQJ010000350.1:0-12540 GCA_036389235.1 Pyrinomonadaceae bacterium
AGGGCACGGGACGGCGACGCCTCTGGGCGACCCCATCGAGGTCGAGGCGCTGACGAAAGCCTTCCGTGCCGCGACGGAGCGCGTCGGCTACTGCGCGCTCGGGTCGGTCAAGTCGAACATCGGGCACCTGGACGCGGCGGCCGGGGTGGCGGGCCTCATTAAGACGGTGCTGATGCTGGAGCACGGCGAGGTGGCGCCGTCGCTGCACTTCACAGAGCCCAACCCGAAGACGGGTCTGACAGACAGTCCGTTCTTCGTGGCGGCTCAGGGGGGGGCGTGGGAGGTCGGCGCGGGCGAGAGGAGGCGCGCGGGCGTCAGCAGCTTCGGCCTCGGCGGGACGAACGTGCATCTGGTGCTCGAAGAGTTCGTGCCGCCGCAGGACGAGCGCCCTTCGAGACGCTGGCAGACGCTTCTGCTTTCGGCGAAGACGCCGGCCGCGCTCGAAGCGGCCGCGGAGAATCTCGCCGCGCACCTCGAACAGCATCCCGAGACCGACCTGGCCGACGCGGCCTACACGCTGGCGGTCGGCCGGCGTGAGTTCGGATTCCGGCGCGCGTTGGCCTGCGCCGACGCGGCCGGGGCCGTCGAAGCTCTGCGCGCGCTCGACCCCGCGCGCGTCGCCGAAGGCGCCCCCAATGGCGGGCGCCGCTCCGTCGCCTTCATGTTCCCCGGCGGCGGCGCGCACTACGTCAACATGTGCGCCGAGCTTTACCGCCACGAGCCGACGTTCCGCGAAGAGATAGACCTGTGCGCGCGCCTGTTCGAGCCGCACGTCGGCTTCGACGTAAGGGAGGTGCTCTACCCGAGCCCGGAGCGCGCGGACGAGGTGGCCGCACGTCTGCTCCGCACGTCCACCGGGCTGCCGGCGCTGTTCGCCACGGAGTACGCGCTGGCGCGGCTGTGGATGTCGTGGGGCGTCGAGCCGTCGGCGATGATCGGCCACAGCCTCGGCGAGTACGCGGCGGCGTGCCTCGCGGGTGTCTTCTCGCTGGAGGACGCCGTCTCCGTGGTCGCGCTGCGCGGCCAACTCTTCGAGCGTCTGCCCGAGGGGGCGATGCTGAGCGTCCCTCTGCCCGAAGCGCAGTTGCGCCCGCGCCTGGGCGACGAGTTGAGCGTCGCCGCCGTCAACGGCCCCGCGCTCTGCGTGGCGTCGGGGACGCGCCGCGCCGTCGAAGCGCTCGCGGCCGAACTGGCGGCGGAAGGGATAGACACGCGGCGCATACAGATTGACGTGGCGGCGCACTCCTCGCTCGTCTCGCCGATACTCGACGAGTTCACGCGCCGCGTCGGCGCGCTGCGCCTTCAAGCGCCGAAGGTTCCGTTCATCTCCAACGTCACGGGCACCTGGATTACCGCCGACGAGGCGACCGACGCGCGCTACTGGGCGCGCCACCTGCGCGAGACCGTGCGCTTCGGCGACGGCGTGGCCGAACTGCTGAAGGACGAGGGGCGCGTGCTGCTCGAAGTGGGGCCGGGCAACGTCCTGACCACGCTGGCGAAACACCAGGCCCGGCCCGAGCGGCAGGGGCGACTCGTGGCGTGCGTCCGCCACCCGTATGAGGCGCAGTCCGACCTCGCCTTCCTGGCGGTCGCGCTCGGCAGGCTGTGGGTCGAGGGCGTCGGTTTCGATAAGGCCGCGCTGTTCGGGGGCGGGCGCCGACGGCGCATCCCTCTGCCGCCGTACCCGTTCGAGCGGCAGCGGCATTGGGTGGCCGCGCGGCACGCGCCGCAGACCGGCTCGCTGCGCAGGCGCTCGAACGTCGCCGACTGGTTCTACGTCCCCGCGTGGCGTCACACGCTCCCGCCGCGCCCGCCGGCTGCGGACTCGCTCCGCGAGGGCAGGTCGCGCTGGCTCGTCTTCACAGACGACGGGGCGCTCTCCTGCGCGCTGGTCGGGAGGCTGACGGATGCGGGCTGTGAAGTCTGGACGGTGCGCGCGGGCGAGGTCTTCAAGCGCGACGGCGAACGCTCCTTCGTGCTCTCTCCCGACAGCCCGGAGGATTACTCAAGCCTCCTGCGAGGGGTCGGGGAAGTCCCGGCGACAATCGTCCACCTGTGGAGTCTGTCGGACGGGGCGCGCGGCGAGTCCGACGCCGAACGGTTCGCGGACTGCCAGCGGCGCGGCTACTACAGCCTGCTCAACCTCGCGCGGGCCTTGTCTCTGGAAGAGAACAGGGGCGAAGTCGAGCTGAACGTCGTCACCAACTACGTGCACGACGTGAGCGGCGCGGAGGAGACGCGCCCGGAGCAGGCGACCGTCCTCGCCCCGTGTAAAGTTGTCCCGCAGGAAGACCCTTTGATTCGCTGCCTCTGCGTTGACGTAGGGCCGCGCCCCGGCGGACGGACGGCAGACCTTCTGTTGGCCGAAATCGCGGGCGGCGCGGCCGACCCCGTCGTCGCCTACAGGGGCGGGCGTCGGCTCGTGCAGGACTTCGACAGCGTGCGGCTGGACGGCGCGGCCGGGCCGGCGGCTCAGTTCCGCGAGCGCGGCGTCTACCTCATCACGGGCGGCTTCGGCACGGTCGGGACGCTGCTCGCAAAGCATCTGGCGGAGACGGCGCGTGCGCGCCTGGCGCTGGTCGGCCGCACGCCGCTCCCCGAGAGGCGAGAGTGGCCGCGCCTGCTGGCCGACGCGGGCGAAGACGACGAGGTCGGCCGCCGCATACGGACAATCGAAGCCCTCGAAGCGTCGGGCGCGGAGGTTCTGGTCTTAAGCGGCGACGTGGCCGACGAGACCTTCCTGCGCGCGGCCGTCGAGCAGGTCGAGCGGCGCTTCGGCGCGCTCGACGGCGTGCTGCACGCGGCGGGGACGGTGCGCGGCGCATCCATCCTCAACCCCTTCACGGCCATCGGCCGCGAAGAGTCGGAGGAGCAGTTCCGCTCGAAGGTCTACGGCGTCTACGCGCTTGAGAGAGTCCTGGCCGAACGCACGCCCGACTTCTGCCTGCTCTTCTCGTCCAACGCCTCTGTGCTCGGCGGACTGGGTCTTGTCGCCTACTCGGCGGCCAACCAGTTCCTCGACGCGTTCGCCCTCGACCGCGGCAGGCAGGGCGCGACGCGCTGGATTAGCGCGAGCTGGGACGGCTGGTCTGCCGGCCCGAACACGAACGGCGGGGCGCGGCAGACGAGCATCGCCGAGTACGCCATGTCGCCGGCCGAGAGCCTCGACGCCGTCGGGCGCGTGCTGGCGCGGGTGTCAGGCGGGCACGTCGTCGTCTCTGCGGGCGACCTGTCGGCGCGAAAAAATATCTGGCTCCGGCGTCAGGCCGCCGCGGCCGAAGAGGGCGGCGGCGTGACGCTGCACGAGCGGCCCCGCCTGCGCACGACCTACGAGCCGCCCTCGACCGAGGCCGAGCGCCTGACGGCCGAAATCTGGCAGGCCCTCTTAGGCATCGAGCAGGTCGGCGTCAACGACAACTTCTTCGAGCTGGGCGGACACAGCCTGCTGGCGACGCAGGTCATCTCCAGAGTCCGCAACACCTTCAAGATAGACCTCCCCCTGCGCAGCATCTTCGAGGCGCCGACGCTCGGCGGCCTGGCCGCGCGCGTCGAGGCGTGCGTACTGGAACAGGCGGGCGAGCAGGCGCAGCCGATTGTGCCCGCCGAGCGCGAGGGCCATCTCCCGCTCTCGTTCGCGCAGCAGCGCCTCTGGTTCATAGACCAGTTCGAGCCGGGCCAGTCTACGTACAACATCCCCGGCGGCCTCCGTCTGTCGGGCGAACTCGACGCGGAGGCGCTCGACTCCGCGCTCAACGAGGTGGTGCGGCGGCACGAGGTTCTGCGGACGCGCTTCGTCGCGTTGGACGGGAGCGCCGTCCAGGTCGTCGAGCCCGAGATGCGGCTCGACCTCCCCGTCTCGGACTTGCGCCACCTGCCGCGCGACGAGCGCGAGCGCGAGGTGTGCCGCATGGGCGGCGAGCTGGCGCGCGAGCCGTTCGACCTTTCGCGTCTGCCGCTGGTGCGTGCGAGGCTCGCGCGGACGGGCGAGCGGGAGCACGTGCTGCTCTTCACGATGCATCACATCGTCTCGGACGGGTGGTCGGTCGGGGTGCTGGTGCAGGACGTGGCCGCGCTCTACCGCGCCCGGCTGAAGGGCGAGCCGGCGGCGCTGCCCGAACTCGCCATCCAGTACGCGGACTACGCCGTCTGGCAGCGCGGCTGGCTGCGAGGCGAGGTCTACGAGACGCAGCTCTCGTACTGGAAGCGCCAGCTCGCGGGCGAGATCCCGGCGCTACAGCTTCCCGCGGACAGGCCGCGCCCGGCGCTGCAAACCTTCCGCGGCTCGCGCGAACAGTTCAGCATCCCCGCGGCGGTCGCCGAAGGGCTGAGGGGGTTGGCGCAGCGCGAGAACGTCACGCTCTTCATGCTGCTGCTGGCGGCGCTCGACGCGCTGCTCTACCGCTACACGGGGCAGGGCGACATCGTCGTCGGCACCGCCATCGCCAACCGGACGCGCAAGGAGCTTGAGGGGCTGCTCGGGTTCTTCATCAACACGCTGGCGCTGCGCGTCGAGGTCTCGGACGGGCAGACGTTCCTCGAATTGTTGGCGCGGGTCAGGGAGGTGGCGCTCGGGGCCTACGCGCACCAGGACGTGCCCTTCGAGAAGCTGGTCGAGGAGCTACAGCCCGAACGCGACCTCTCGCGCCCGCCGCTCTTCCAGGTGATGCTCGTCTTGCAGAACGCGCCGGTCGAGACGATGCGGCTCGAAGGCTTGACGCTCGACTGGTTCGAGGTCGAGAGCGAGACGGCCAAGTTCGACCTGACGCTCTCGCTCATGGAGACGGGCGGCGGCATCAACGCCTCGCTCGAATACAACTCCGACCTCTTCGAGCGCGCCACCATCCGCCGGCTGTGCGCGCACTTCGAGACGCTGCTCGCGGGCGTCGTCGAGAACCCGCAGGAGCGAATCGCGCGCCTGCCGCTCCTCGGCGAAGAGGAGCGGGCACAACTCGTCCGCGGCTGGAACGAGACGGCGAAGGAGTACGACGACGGGCCAACCTGCCTGCACCAATTCTTCGAGCGGCAGGCCGGGCTCACGCCCGACGCCCCGGCCCTCGTCGCCGAAGACGCGCAGCTCTCTTACGGGGAGTTGAACCGTCGCGCCGACCTTCTCGCCGAACACCTGCGGCGTTCGGGCGTCGGCCCCGAGTCGCTGGTCGGGGTCTGCCTCCCGCGCCGCGCGGAGCTGGTCGTCTCGCTGCTCGCCGTCCTGAAGGCGGGCGCGGCCTACCTGCCGCTCGACCCCGAGCACCCGGCCGAGCGCGTGCGCTGGATGATGCAAGACGCGGGCGTGCGGGTCGTGCTGACCGAGGAGTCTTTGCGTCCGGTCGTCGAAGACGCGGGCGCGTCGGTCGTCTGCGTTGAAGGGGACGCCGGGCCGTCCGACGGCGTCGCCGCGTCTCACCCCGGGGCGCGTGTCGAGCCGGAGAATCTGGCCTACGTGCTCTACACGTCGGGCTCGACGGGGAGGCCGAAGGGCGTCATGGTCTCGCACGAGGCGATACGCAACCGGCTTCTGTGGATGCAGGAGCGGTATCGACTCACCGCCGACGACCGCGTCTTGCAGAAGACGCCGTTCAGCTTCGACGTAAGCGTGTGGGAGTTCTTCTGGCCTTTGATGACGGGCGCCTGTCTGGTGCTCGCGCGGCCGGGCGGACACCGCGACGGCGAGTACCTGATCGAAGTCATCAGGCGGCAGCGCATCAGCGTGCTGCACTTCGTCCCCTCGATGCTGGAGGCGCTGTTGCAGCAGCCGGGTCTCGAAGCCTGCACCTCCCTGCGCGAAGTGATTTGCAGCGGCGAGGCGCTGCCGCGCGAGTTGCAGGAGCGCTTCCACGCGCGGCAGCAGGCGCGGCTCCACAACCTCTACGGGCCGACCGAGGCGGCCGTGGACGTGACCGCCTGGGAGTGCGAGCGCGGGGGCGACCGGCGCACCGTGCCCATCGGGCGGCCGATTGCCAACATAGAGATTCTCATCCTCGACGCGGGCCTCAACCCCGTGCCCGTCGGCGTGGCGGGCGAACTGCACATCGGCGGCGTCGGGCTGGCGCGCGGCTACGCCGGCCGTCCCGGCCTGACCGCCGAGCGTTTCATCCCCAACCCCTTCGGCCGCCGCGGCGGCGAGCGCCTCTACAAGACGGGCGACCTCGCGCGCTTCACGCCCGGCGGCGTCATCGAGTACCTGGGGCGCATCGACGGTCAGGTCAAGATTCGCGGCAACCGCGTCGAACTCGGCGAGGTCGAGGCCGCGCTGCTCGCACACGACGCGGTGCGCGAGGCCGTCGTCGTCGCGCGCGCGGAGCAGGGCGGGCAGCCGCGCCTCGTCGCCTACGTCACGTCCGAAGGCGAGGCGCCCGACGCGGGCGCGCTGCGCCGCTTCTTACAGAATCGTCTGCCGGACTACATGGTTCCGTCGGCCTTCGTCGCGCTCGGGCGTTTGCCGCTCACGCCGAACGGCAAGGTGGACCGCAAGGCGCTGCCCGCGCCGGGCTACACGCGGCCGGAGTCGGAGTCCGAGTACGTGGGGCCGCGCTCGCGCGCCGAACAGGTTTTGTGCGACATCTGGTCGGAGGTGCTGCGCGTCGGCTCCGTCGGCGTCCACGACAACTTCTTCGCCCTCGGCGGCGACTCGATTCTCTCCATCCAGATCGTCGCGCGCGCGCAGCAGGCGGGACTGCGCGTCACGCCGAAGCAACTCTTCGGCAACCCGACCGTCGCCGGGCTGGCCGCCGTCGCCGGGCGCGCACAAGACACGCTCGCGGAGCAGGGGACGCTCGCGGGCGAGTCGCCGCTCACGCCCATCCAACGCTGGTTCTTCGAGCAGCGGCAGCCCGCGCCGGCCCACTTCAATCAGGCGTTGCTCCTCGAAGTCCCGGCGGGCACGGAGGCCGCCCTGATGCGGCAGGCGCTCGCGGAGGTGGTCGCGCATCACGACGCCCTGCGCCTGCGCTTCACGCGCGGGGAAGGGGGCTGGCGGCAGGCTTACTCTGCGGACGTGCCCGACACTTTCTTCACGCACGTTGACCTCTCGGGCGTGCCCGGGGGCGAGCAGCGCGCGGCCGTCGAGCGGCGAGCCGCAGAGCTACAGGCGAGCCTCGACATCTCCGCGGGGCCGCCGCTGCGCGCGGCGCTGATGAGCCTCGGGGCGGGGCGGCCGGGCCGGCTGCTGCTCGTGATTCATCACCTGGCGGTGGACGGCGTGTCGTGGCGGATTCTGTTGCAGGACTTGCAGGCGGTCTACAGGCGACTGGCGGAAGGGGCCGGGGCGGGCCTGCCCGCGAAGACCACTTCGTACAGGCAGTGGGCCGAGCGTCTGGCCGAGCGCGCGGGCGCAGGGATGTTCGACGACGAGCTTGCTTTCTGGCTGGCGCAGACGCGTGCGGCGGGCGGCGAGTTAAAGGTCGACGCGCCGTCGGCCGAGAACACCGTCGCCACATCGCGCAGCGTCGTCGCGCAGTTGGACGAGGACGAGACGCGCGCCCTTCTACAGGAGGTGCCGGGCGCCTTCCGCACGCAGATTAACGACGCGCTCCTCGCCGCGCTGGCGCTCGCCTTCGAGCGCTGGCAGGGGTCGCCGCGCGTGCTCGTCGACCTCGAAGGGCACGGGCGCGAAGACCTGTTCGAGGACATAGACCTTTCGAGGACGGTCGGGTGGTTCACGTCGCTCTACCCGGTGGCGCTCGCCGTCGCGCCGGGCAGCGAGCCGGCCGCGGCGCTGAAGGAGGTCAAAGAGCAACTGCGCTCGATACCGAACCGCGGCCTCGGGTACGGCGTGCTGCGCTACCTGAGCCCGGACGCGGGCGTGCGCGAGGCGCTGGCCGCGCAGACACGCGCGCAGGTCAGCTTCAACTACCTCGGCCAGCTCGGGCAGGCCGCCGCCTCGATGTTCAGGCCGGCGCCCGAGTCGGCCGGACGCAGCCAGGCGGAAGAGAACCTGCGCACGCACGTCCTCGACTTCAACGCGAGCGTCGCGGGCGGCCGCCTGCATGTCGCCTGCACATACGGCGAGCGGCTCCACGAGCGCGCTGAGGTCGAGCGTTTGGTCGGCGAGTACGTCGCGGCGCTGCGGCGCGTCATCGACGCCTGCCGCGAAGGCGCGTGGGGCTACACGCCGTCCGACTTCCCCTTCAGCGGGCTCGGGCAGCAGGAGCTTGACAGGGTCGTCGGCGACGACCGCACGGTGGAGGACGTCTACGCGCTCTCGCCCATGCAGCACGGCCTTCTGTTCCACACGCTGCTGGCGCCCGACGCGGACACGTACTTCGAGCAGATCGTCTGCCGCCTCGAAGGAGACCTGGACGCGGCGGCGTTCGGGCGCGCGTGGCAGGAGGTCGTAGACCGCCACGCGGCGCTGCGCAGCTCCTTCGTCTGGGAGGGCGTGCGCGAGCCGGTGCAGGTCGTGCGCCGCGGCGTGCGCTTCGAGGTCGAGACGCGGGACGTGCGGGGCTTGAGTCCCGCCGAGCAGGCCGGGCGGCTGGAAGAACTGCTCGGCGACGAGCGGCGGCGGGGCTTCGACCTCGCGCGCGCGCCGCTGATGCGCGCCCTGCTGTTGAGGGCCGGCGACGACGCGCATCATTTCGTCTTCGGCTATCACCACATCCTGATGGACGGCTGGTCGATGCCGCTGCTGCTCAAAGACGTGCTCGCGCTCTACGAGTCGCACCGCCGCGGCCGGGGGCTGACGACCGAGGGCGCGCGCCCCTACCGCGATTACATCGCGTGGCTGAGGGCACAGGACGTGTCGCGCGCCGAAGACTACTGGCGCGCGACGCTGGCCGGGTTCACGACCCCGACGCCGCTGCCCTTGCGCGCGGCCCCGAAGCCGGGCGCGAGCCCTTCGCACGAGAGCCGCAACCTTTCGCTCGGCGCGGAGGCGACGGCGGCGCTGGAGGCGATGGCGCGGCGGCACGGCTTGACCCTCAGCACGCTCGTCCACGGCGCCTGGGCCTTGCTGCTCAGCCGCTACAGCGGGGCGCGCGACGTGGTCTTCGGGACGACCGTCTCGGGGCGCCCTGCCGCGCTCGACGGCGTCGAGCGCATGATCGGCCTCTTCATCAACACGCTGCCGGTGCGCGCCGAGGTCGAGCCCGCCGAAGACCTGGTGACGTGGCTCAAGGCGCTCCAGACGCGCCAGCTCGAACTGCGCGAATACGAGTACAGCCCACTGGCACAGGTGCAGAGTTGGAGCGGGGCGGGCGTCGGCCAGCCACTCTTCGAGAGCATTCTGGTCTTCGAGAACTACCCCGTCCACGGCGCCGAGGCGGCGGCCGGCGCCGTCGCGGACGAAGACCTGCGGGTCACGTCCGTCCGCGTCTTCGAGAGGACTCACTACCCCCTGACGCTCATCGTGGTGCCGGGGCGCGAGCTTTCGCTGCTCCTCGGTTACGACGGCGCGCGCTTCGAATCGGGCGCGGTCGAGCGCGTGCTCGAACACCTCCGCACGCTGCTCGAAGGGATGCCCGCCGCCGCCGGGCGGCCGGTCGCGGAAGTCCCGATGCTGAGCGAAGGCGAGCGCCGACTGCTCGCGGAGTGGCGCGGCCTCGCGGCTCGTGAGGTTGCCGCCGCGCCCGCCGGGCCGGCGTGCCTCCACGAGTTCTTCGAGCGTCAGGCGGCGCTCACGCCCGACGCCGTGGCGCTCTACGCGGGCGACTCGGAGTTCACTTACCGGCAGCTCAACGAGCGGGCCAACCGCCTCGCGCGACTGCTGCGCGACAAAGGCGCCGGGCCGGAGTCGCTGGTCGGCGTCTGTCTCTCGCGCCGCCCGGAGCTGGTCGTGGCGCTGCTGGCCGTGCTCAAGGCGGGCGCGGCCTACGTGCCGCTCGACCCGGCCTACCCGCCCGCGCGCGTCGAGTGGATGCTCGCGGACGCGGGGGCGCGCCTCGTCATCACGGAAGAGGCGTTGCTCGGCCTGCTGAGCGAGGCGGAGGCGAAGACGGTCTGCGTAGACGGCGACGCGGCGATGATTGAGGGGCAGGACGGCGCGAACATGGATGTTACGGTCGCGCCCGACAACCTCGCTTACGTGCTCTACACGTCGGGCTCCACGGGTCGGCCCAAAGGCGTCGCCGTCGAACACAGGAGCGCCGCCAACTTCGTCAACTGGGCGCTCACAGAGTTCGCGCCCGAACATCTCTCGGGCGTCCTCTTCGCCACCTCGGTCTGCTTCGACCTTTCGGTCTTCGAGCTGTTCGCACCGCTCGCGTGCGGCGGCGGCGTCGTGCTGGCGGAGAACGCTTTGGAGCTGGCGCGGCTCGGCGGGGAGGCGGCCGGGCGCGTGCGCCTCGTCAACACCGTCCCGTCGGTGATGGGGCAGTTGCTCGACGCGCGCGACCTGCCCGACTCGGTTCGCGTGGTGAACCTCGCGGGCGAGCCTCTGGCGGGCGAGCTGGCGCGGCGCGTCTACGCGTCGGGGCGGGTCGAGGCGGTTCGGAACCTTTACGGGCCGACCGAGGCCACCACCTACGCGACGCAGGAGAGGGTCGCGGCCTCGGGCGACGACGAGCCGACCGTCGGGCGCGGCATGGCCGGCACGGAGGTCTACGTGCTGGACGGCCGTCTGCGTGAGGCGCCGCTGGGCGTGACGGGCGAAGTCTACCTGGGCGGCGTGGCCCTGGCGCGCGGTTACCTCAACCGGCCCGACCTGACCGCCGAGCGGTTCGTGCCGCACCCGTTCTCCGCCGAGCCGGGCGCGCGTCTGTACCGGACGGGCGACCTCGGGCGTCTGCGCGCGGACGGGCGGCTTGAGTACCTGGGGCGCGCCGACGAGCAGGTCAAGGTGCGCGGCTACCGCGTGGAGCTGGGCGAAGTCGAGGCGGCGGCGCGCTCTCTCCGCTGGGTGCGCGCGTGCGCGGCCGTCGCGCGTGGCGAGGGCGCCGCGAGGCGTCTCGTGCTCTACGTCGAGCGCGACGCGGAGGCGGGGTCGCAGAACGGGAGAGGCGCGAACTGGGACGAGGCCGTCGGAGAGTTGCGCGCGTCTCTGCGCGAGCGGCTGCCGGGTTGGATGGTGCCGGAGGCGTTGGTCGAGGTCGAGCGGATGCCGCTCAACGCCAACGGCAAGATCGACCGCCGCGCGCTGCCCGACCCGCAGCTCATGCGCCGGGCGGACGCGGAATTCAAAGTGCCGTCCACCGAGGCCGAGAAGACCGTCGCCGCGACGTGGCGGGAGGTCTTGAAGCTGGACGCGGTGGCGGTTGACGACAACTTCTTCGAGGTCGGCGGCAACTCGCTGCACCTGATGCAGGTCAGCCTCAAACTGACCGAGGCTTTCGGGCGGGACGTCCCCCTGCGCGCGCTCTTCAACCACCCGACCGTCGGCGCGCTCGTCGAGTACCTGCAAGGCGAGGCGGACGGCGTCGCGTCCGTCGTCAACGACGAGTCGCAGGCGGAACGCCTGACGGTGGGCAGGGCTCGTCTACAGCAGCGCCTGCGGAGGTCGGCCGAACCCGACGCACGGAGGATTTCATAATGTCGAGCCGTCAGACAGACTCGTACACGGGGGCCGAGATCGCCGTCGTCGGCATGGCCGGGCGCTTCCCCGGCGCGCGGAGCGTCGAGGAGTTCTGGCAGAACCTGCGCGGCGGCGTCGAGTCGATCACCTTCTTCGGCGACGAGGAGGTCGAAGCCGACGCCCTCACGGCCGGAGCGAACGCGCAGCTCGTGAAGGCCCGCGGGGTTCTGGAAGGCGTCGAGTTATTCGACGCGGCCTTCTTCGGCTACAGCCCGAGGGACGCCGAGATACTCGACCCGCAGCACCGCCTCTTCCTCGAATGCGGTTGGGAGGCGCTCGAAGACGCGGGGCACGACCCGTCCCGCTCTCGCGGCCCCGTCGGCGTCTACGCGGGGGCTTCGCAGAGCAGCTACCTGCTCTTCAACCTGCTACAGAACCCGGAGGTCTTCAGGACGGTCGGCTCCTACCAGGTGATGCTGGCGACGGACAAGGACTACCTGACGACGCGCCTCGCGTACAAGCTCGGCCTGGAAGGCCCCGCGGTCGGCGTGCAGACGGCCTGCTCGACCTCGCTCGTGGCCGTCCACTTCGCCTGTCAGGGTTTGCTCGGCGGCGACTGCGACGTGGCGCTGGCCGGCGGCGTCTCCATCAACCTCCCGCAGAAGACGGCGAGCGTCTACCGCGAGGGCGGCATCGCCTCGCCCGACGGCCACTGCCGCGCCTACGACGCGCATGCCGCGGGGACGGTCGGCGGCAACGGCGTCGGCGTGGTCGTGCTCAAGCGGCTGTCGGACGCGCTTGAGGACGGCGACCACATCCGCGCCGTCATCCGCGGCTCGGCCGTCAACAACGACGGCGGGTCGAAGGTCGGCTTCACGGCCCCGCGCGCCGACGGCCAGGCGAAGGTCATCCGCGCGGCGCACATCATGGCCGAAGTCGCGCCCGAGACCATCACGTACGTCGAAGGGCACGGGACGGCGACGCCTCTGGGCGACCCCATCGAGGTCGAGGCGCTGACGAAAGCCTTCCGTGCCGCGACGGAGCGCGTCGGCTACTGCGCGCTCGGGTCGGTCAAGTCGAACATCGGGCACCTG
>DASVQJ010000351.1:0-31325 GCA_036389235.1 Pyrinomonadaceae bacterium
CGGCTCGCCGACCGGCTGGCCGGGGCCGAGGCCCCCCCGCTGGCCGACATAGCCTTCACGCTCCAGGCCGGGCGCAGGGCCTTCGCGCGGCGGGCGGCCGTCGTCTGCCGCGACCTCCGCCAGGCCGCCGACGCCCTCCGCGGCACCGAGGCCGGTCGCAGCATCACCGCCGCACAGTTCCGGCCGGGACAGCAAGTGGTCTTCGTCTTCCCGGGCCAGGGCGCACAGTTCGTCAACATGGGCCGCGAGCTTTACGAGGCCCGTGGAACCTTCCGGCACTTCGTTGACGAGTGCGCAACGTTGGCGCGCCCCAGGGTCGAGTTCGACCTGAGCCGCCTGCTCTACCCCGAGCCGGGTTCGGAAGGCGAGGCCGAACGGCAGTTAGCCGAGACGGTGGTCACACAGTTGGCGGTCTTCACGGTGGAGTACGCACTGGCCCAGCAGTTGATGGACTGGGGCGTCAAACCGTCAGCCATGCTCGGCCACAGTCTGGGCGAGTACGTGGCTGCGTGTCTGAGCGGCGTCTTCGGCTTGCAGGCGGCGGTGGAGTTGGTGGCCGAACGCGGGCGCCTCATGCAGGGCTTGCCGCGCGGCTCGATGTTGGCCGTCAGCCTCGGCACGGAAGAACTGCAACGCGCCATCTCGGCAGTCGCCGGGGGCTCGGCCGAGCGCCTGTGGGTGACGGCCGTCAATGCAGATCACCGCAGCGTGGCCGGTGGAGACAATGCGGACGTGGCGGCGTTGGAAGAGTACCTCGCGTCGCGTCGCGTGCGGACGCAGCGCCTCGCCACGTCGCACGCGTTTCACACGGGGATGGTGGAGCCCATCCTCTCGGCCTACGGCGCGTTCTTCGACCGGCTGCCGAAAGGCAAGCTCCACACCCCTTACGTGTCTAACGTCGACGGGGGCTGGGCCGACGCCGAAGAGGTCAGCACGTCGCGGCACTGGTTGAGACACATGCGCGAGCCCGTGCAGTTCAGCGCGGGCGTCAACACGCTGGCCGCCGCCGGGTCCTGGGTGTGGCTTGAGGTGGGGCCGGGCAACGCCCTGAGCCGCCTGGTGAAGTACCACCTGACGACGGCGCAGACTGAGCACGGCACACAGGAAGTCCTGACCACGCTCGGCGAGGGCGCGGGCGACGATGTCGAGCGTCTGCTCCGATGTCTGGCGCAGCTCTGGTGCTACGGCGCGGCCGTCGATTGGTCACAGGTTCGCTCTGACGAAGCGCCGCCGCAACGCACGGGGCTGACGGGCGTCGTCACGCGCGCGCCCGAGCCCCGCCGCCCGCCCCACCGCGTGCCGCTGCCGACCTACCCCTTCGAGCGACAGAGCTACTGGGTGCAGCACACGCGCCGGCCGAACTCGGTCGAGGCCGAACGCGCGCCGGACGACGTGCCCGACCGAACGGGGGCCGTCGTGATAAGCGCCCCGCCGGCCCTTGAAAGTCTCGCGGCTGCACGGCAGGCAGAGACCCGGCCCGCGCCCGACGCGGCCCCCGGACGGCGGCAGTTGATTGGCGCCGAGTTGAAGTCGGTCGTGAGCGCCGTCTCCGGGGTGGAGCAGCAGGCGCTCGACGCCGCCGCCTCGTTTTTTGACCTGGGCTTCGACTCGCTGCTCCTGCTTCAGATCAGTCAGGGCATCAAAGACAGGTTCGGGGTCGAGATCGCCTTCCGACTGCTCATCGAAGATTACCCTTCCATCGAGGCGCTGACCCGCCATCTCGACGAGAGCCTGCCGGCCGACAGGTTCGCTCCCCCGCCCGCAGAGCCCGGCGGCGGCGGGCCTCCGGCCGCGCAGACTCAAGAACTCTGGTCGGCGTTCATCGAAGCACAGCGTCAGGCGCTCCCGGCCGTCTCCGCACAGGGGGCCGGCGAGACTGCGAACGCGGGTGTCATCCGCGGCCTGAGCGAGTTGATGTTGCAGCAGCTCCGCGTCCTCCAATCGGCAATCGTGGGTGCGCCCCAGTCGCCTGCGCTGCCGCGCGCCGCGACCGGGGCACCTGACGTGACTCCAGACACGCCCGCGGCAACCGCCGCCGCCGTCGAGACACGGCGTAACGGCTCGGCGGCCGAGCCGTCGCACGCGACGCCCGAGGCCGCGGCCTTCGGGCCGTGGCGACCCGTCAACCGCTCGGCGGCCGAAGGACTCACGCCCGCACAGCATGGATACCTGCGCGACTTCATCACCCACTACACGACGCGCACCGCCGGCTCGAAGGCGCGGACGCAGGCGCATCGCGCCGTGCTGGCCGACACGCGCGTCTCGGCCGGCTTCCGCCAACTCTGGAAAGAGATGGTCTACCCCGTAGTCGGCCGGCGCTCGGAGGGCGCGAGAATCTGGGACGTTGACGGCAACGAGTACATCGACCTGAACATGGGCTTCGGCGTCAACCTCCTCGGACACGCCCCGGGTTTCGTCGTCGAGGCGTTGCAGGAGCAGCTCCGCGACGGCATCCACATCGGCCCGCAGTCGCCCCTGGCGGGCGAGGTGGCCGCGCTCGTCTGCGAGTTGACCGGGATGGAGCGGGCGGCCTTCTGCAACACGGGCTCGGAGGCGGTCATGGCCGCCCTCAGGCTGGCGCGCACGGTCACGGGGCGCACGCGCGTTGCGCTCTTCGCGGGCTCTTACCACGGCATCTCGGATGAGGTGCTCGTGCGCGGGCACGGCTCGGACGGCGAGCTACAGGCGGCGCCGGCCGCGCTCGGGATTCCGCCGCACGCGGTGCGCGAAGTCCTGGTGCTGCCCTACGACCAACCGGGGTCGCTGGAAGTCCTGCGCAGGCGCATGCACGAATTGGCCGCCGTGCTGGTCGAACCCGTGCAGAGCAGCCGCCCCGAGTTGCAGCCGCGCGAGTTCCTGCGCGAGTTGCGGCGGCTCACGAAGGAGGGCGGCGCGGCGCTCGTCTTCGACGAGATGATTACGGGCTTTCGCATTCACCCCGGCGGCGCGCAGGCGTGGTTCGGGGTGCAGGCCGACCTCGCCCTCTACGGGAAGGTCGTCGGCGGCGGCATGCCCATCGGGGTCGTCGCGGGCAAGAAGGCTTTCATGGACGCGGTCGATGGCGGCGCCTGGGATTACGGCGATGACTCTTACCCGGCCGCCAACCAGACCTTCTTCGCCGGGACGTTCTGCAAGCACCCGCTGGCGATGGCCGCCGCGCGGGCGATGCTCACGCACCTCCGCGAGCGCGGGCCGGGGCTTCAGGCGCATTTGAATGAGAGGACGGCGGACTTCGTGCAGGCGCTCGGCGAACTCTTCCGGCGGCTGCGCGCGCCGATGCGGGTCGGCCACTTCGGCTCCCTGTTCCGCTTCATGATGGCGAAGGAGTTGACGCACGCCAACCTCTTCGTCTTCCACCTGCTGGCGAAGGGCATCTACGTCGGCGACCGCGCGGGCTTCCTCTCGACGGCGCACACCGACCGGGACGTGACGGCGGTCTTGAACGCAGTGGAAGAGTCAATCGTCGAGTTGCAGCGGGCGGGGCTCTTCCCGCCCGGCTCGCAGAACGGCGGCGGCCCACGACGCGCCCCTTCCGGCGGCGACGCCTCGGCGGAATCTCACCCGGCCGCCGCGGCCCCGGAACACGCGCCGCCGGCCGCGACCACCTCCGAAGGAGTGACCTCGGTGCCGCTCACGGAGGCACAGACGGGACTGCTCGCCCTGATGCAGACCGGGGACGACGCCGCGCGGGCCTACAACGAATGCATGACGCTCCGCGTTTCAGGGGAGCTCGATCTGAAGGCGCTGGGCACGGCGTTTCAGAGCGTGGTGGATCGGCACGAGGCGCTGCGCTCCGTCTTCAATCTCGAAGACGGCCGGCAACACATCCACGCCGGCCTGCGCGTGGATGTGCCGGTCGTAGACCTGTCGGGGCTGGAGGACGCGGGGCGCGAGCGGGCCGCGCGCGCTTTCATAGAGGGCCAGGCCGCCCGCCCCTTCGACCTTGAGAAAGGCCCTGTCGTCAGCCTGCGCGTCGCGAAGCTCGGGGCGCAGGAGCACCTCCTGAGTTTAGCCACACACCACATCGCGTGCGACGGGCTCGCCTTCGACTACATCGTGTCCGAACTCTGCGCCTGCTACGCGGCGGCGCGGCGCGGCGCCCCCTGCGACCTGCCCGCGCCCACGCAGATGAGCGAGTACGTCGCGTGGCAGGCGCGGCACCAGGATAGCGCCGAGTCGTCGCGCGCCAGGGACTACTGGCTGGCGCAGTTCTCCGACCGCGTCCCCGTCGTCGAGCTGCCTACCGACTACCCGCGCCCCGAAGTGCAGAGTCACTCCGGCAGGCTGGAGCGGCAGGCGTTCGAGGCGGCGCTGCTCGAAGGGCTCAAGCGGACGGCCGCGCGGCAGGGCTGCACGATGTTCTGCGTGCTGTTGTCGGCCTACATGCTGATGATTCACTGGCTGAGCCGGCAGCGCGACATCGTGGTGGGCACCCCGTCGGCCGGCCAGGCCCTGATGGGCGGGCGCAACCTCATCGGCTATTGCATCAACACGCTGCCCATCCGCGGCCAGATTCGTAACGACCTGCTGCTCGAAGAGTATGTGAGGTCAGTCCGGCGTCGTGTGCTCGACGCGTACGAGCACCAGCACTACTCCTTCTACCGGCTGGTGAAAGACCTCAGGCTGCTCCGCGACCCGAGCCGTCACCCGCTGGTCTCCGTCTCCTTCAACATGGATCGCGTCGGCGCCCGGCTCCGGCTCGACGGGCTGAAGATGGAGATAGTTGACAACCCCGTCGTCTTCTCCACCTTCGACCTCTCGTGGAACGTGGTCGAGTCCCCGCAGAAGCTCCACGTCGAGTGCACCTACAACTCCGACCTGTTCACGCCCGCCACCAGCCGCGGGTGGATGGCCGCCTACGAAATCATCCTGCGCGCCATCGCCGGGCCGGAGCCGCACACCGTCAGGGAACTGCTGGGCCTCCTCACCGAAGCGGCCCGACGGCGGAGGGCCGCGCGGGGCCAGGCGTTCTACCTCAGCCGCCAGGAGACGCTTACCGGAATCAAGCGGCGGGGCGGCGGGCAAGCCTGAATCGGCCCGGCGGCGGCCCCGCGCAGGAGGTGCCATGCTAAGACCTACTTTGAATGAGCTGCGCACAGGGCGGCGAAAAGCCATCTCTTCCGAGGAGTTGATTACGGCCGGCGGCCTCGTGCCGGGGGCCACGCTCCCGCTGCTCGTGCGGCCCGTCACCCCCGGCCTCAGCCTCGCGGTCTGGGCGGCGCACAACCGCGGCTGGATCGAGCAGCGGCTCGACAAGCACGGCGCCGTCCTGTTCCGCGACTTCCTGATCGAAGACGTGGGCGAGTTCGAGTGGCTGGTCAACTCCATCTCGACCGAGATGCTCGAGTATCAGGAGCGTTCGTCGCCCCGCAGCCCGGTGAGCGGCAGAATCTACACCTCGACCGAGTACGCCGCCAGCCAGTCGATCTTCCTGCACAACGAGAACTCGTACCAGCTCAACTGGCCCATGCGCATCTTCTTCTACTGCGTGCAGCCGGCGGCGCGGGGCGGCGAGACGCCGCTCGCCGACACGCGCCGCGTCTTCGAGCGGCTCCGCCCCGAGACGCGCGGGCGCTTCGCCCGGAAGCAGATCAAGTACGTACGCAACTTCGGCGCCGACTTCGGGCTGCGCTGGCCTTTCGTCTTCCAGACGACCGACAAGGAGGTCGTCGAACAGTACTGCCGCCGCAACGAAATCAAGTACGAGTGGCGCGACGGCGACCGCCTGCGGACGGAGTCGGTGCGACCCGGCATCGTCCGGCACCCGCGCACCGGCGAGTGGTCATGGTTCAACCACGCCGCCTTCTTCCACGCCTCCACGCTCGAACCGATGATTCGCCACGCCCTCCTGTCGGAACTCGGCGTCGATAACCTCCCCAACAACACCTACTACGGCGACGGCAGCGAGATCGAGCCCGAGGTGCTCGACGAGATACGCGCGGCCTACGGGCACGAGCGGGTCTGCTTCCCCTGGCAGCAGGGCGACGTGCTGATGGTCGATAACCTGGCGGTCGCACACAGTCGGACGCCTTACACCGGCGCGCGCAAAGTGGTCGTCGCGATGGCCGACCCGTTCAACTGGAAAGATGCGCAGGCGGCTTTGAAGACTGATTCGGCTTCGGGGAGTCTTTCTCATGACTGAAGAGATTAACGGTTTCCGCCTCTCGCCGCAGCAGGAACGCCTCTGGTCTTTACAGCAGGAGCAAGGCGGGCGGCCCTACATCTCGCAGGCCGTGGTCGCGGTCAGCGGCCCGCTCGACGACGCGCGGCTGCGGGCCGCACTGCTCCGCGTCGTCGAGCGGCACGAGATTCTGCGCACCAACTTCAAGCTCTGGGCGGGGATGAACGTCCCGCTCCAAACCATCTCCGCGCCGGCGGTCGCCTGGGCGGAGCCGGTTGACCTGAGCGGCGCAGACCCCGACGAGCAGGGGGCGGGCCTCCGCGCTCTGGCCAGACAGGAGCGACTCGCCCCCCGGGACATCGAGCGCGGGCCTGTGCTGCGCGCCGGCCTGGCGCGGCTCTCCCCCTCGGAGCATCGCCTGATTCTGACGCTGCCCGCCCTCTGCGCCGATGAGAAGACGTTCCGGAACATGGCTCGCCAACTGCGCGACGCGTATGACGAGAGCCCGCGCGTCGAGGCGCGGGACGGCGAGCCGCTACAGTACGTCGAACTTTCCCAGTGGTGGCACGAGGCGTTCGCCTCGGATGACGCGCAGGCGGGGAGGGAGTTCTGGCGACGTTGCGACCTCTCGCGCCTGGACTCGGTCGCCTTGCCGTTCGAGAAGCGGGCGGCGGCACACGCGCCCTTCGACCCCGAGACCCTGAGCCTGGAAGTCCCCGACGGCGTCGCGCGGAAGTTAGAGGCGCTGGCGCAGAGTTGGGAGCACCCGCAGGCCGCGCTCCTGCTCGGGTGCTGGCAAGTCCTCTGGCGGCGTTCGCACGCGGACGCGAAGTTGCCGACCGGGGTGGCCTTCGACGGGCGCAACTACCCCGAGCTGGAATCGGCGCTCGGCCTGTTGGCCGCCCTCCTACCCGTCCCGGCGGAGGTGGCGGATGAGACTCCGCTGCGCGAGGTCGTCGGCCGCGCAGCCGAGGCGCTCGACGAGGCCGCGCAGTGGCAGGACTGTTTCCGCTGGGCGGACGCCGCGCCGACGCGCGGCGCGGCGCGGGCCGCCGTGTTCCTCCCCGTCTGCTTCGAGTTCGAGGAGCGGCTTGCGGAACCGCCCGGCGGCGACGTTGCCTTCGCGGTTCAAAGCCGCGCCGACTATTACGACCGCTTCAAGATAAAGCTCTCGTGTGTCCGGGCCGGGGACTCCCTGCTGACGGAGTTTCATTACGACGCGAGCGCGTTCGACCGCAAGAGCGTCCGTTGCCTCGCCGCACGCTTTCACACCCTGCTCGCTTCGGTCGCGCGGCGCCCCGAGGCGAAGGCCGGTGAGTTCGAGATGATCGGCGCACAGGAGCGCGAACTTCTCGCCCGGTACAACGCCACCCGCGCGGAGCTCGCCCACGGCCTCTGCTTTCACAACCTGTTCGAGCTTCAGGCCGCGCGCACGCCCGACGCGCCGGCCCTCGTCTTCGGCGGCGGGCAGACGTCCTACGCGCAGCTCAACGCGGCGGCCAACAGCCTCGCGCATCATCTGATTGCGGCCGGCGTCGGTCCGGAGCACCGCGTCGCGCTCTGCCTTGAGCGTTCGCCGAAGATGGTGGTCGCGCTCCTCGGCGTGCTCAAGGCCGGGGCCGCCTACCTGCCGCTTGAGCCGCGCCTGCCCGCGAACCGGCTGCGCTTCATCCTCGACGACGCGGGGGCGGCCGTCGTGTTGACCGAAGAAGGGTTGAGACCTCTGGTGCCGGAACGCACGGACGTCCCCGTCTGGTCTCTCGACGGGGAGTGGCCCCTGATTAGTCGCAACAGTCAGGAGAACCCGCCGCCGCGCGCCTCACCCGACAACCTCGCGTACGTGATCTACACCTCCGGCTCCACCGGCGCCCCGAAGGGCGTCATGATTCCCCACAGGGGGCTGCGCAACTATCTGGGCTGGGCCGAGAAGGCTTACAACATAAGCGCGGGGAGCCGGAGCCTCGTCCACTCGTCCTTCGGCTTCGACCTGACGGTCACGAGCCTGCTGCTCCCACTCGCGGCCGGCGGCACGGTCGAGCTGACCCGCCCGGGCGACGAGTTGGAGCAACTGTGCGAAGCCCTGTCCGACCCGGCGCGGCGCTACGCGCTGCTCAAGCTCACGCCGTCGCACCTGCGCGTGCTGGGCGGCTGGCTCGGCGAGCAGGAGCGTTTCGGCCGCGTCGAGGCGCTCGTCATCGGCGGCGAGGCGCTCCCCTCCGACGTGCTCAACGTCTGGCGGCAGAGGTCTTCCGAGACGCGCTTAATCAACGAGTACGGGCCGACGGAGACGGTAGTCGGTTGCAGCACCTTCGAAGTCCCGCCCGGGGCGTGCGACGGCGAAGTGCCCATCGGTCGGCCCGTCGGCAACATGCGGATGTACGTGCTCGACGAATCGCTGCGCCCCGTCCCGGCAGGCGCGGCCGGGGAAATCTACATCGGCGGCGAGGGCGTGGCCCGCGGTTATCTGAGCCGGCCGGCGCTGACCGCCGAACGTTTCCTCCCCGACCCGTTCAGCGGCGAGCCCGGGGAAAGGCTCTACCGCAGCGGCGACCTCGGGCGCCTGCGGGCCGACGGCGAGCTGGAGTACCTGGGGCGGGCCGACGAGCAGGTGAAGCTGCTCGGGTATCGGGTCGAGCTGGGCGAGATTGAGGCGGCGTTGCGTCGCCACCCTGCCGTGAGGGAGAGCGCCGTGGCCCTGCACGGCGACCGCGGCGAGAAGAGGTTGGTCGGCTACGTCGTGCTCCGCGATGACGGCGGGCACATGCGGCCCGGCGCGGCGGCCACAGAGCTGCTCAGGGCGTACCTCAGGGACGAGCTGCCGGACTACATGATTCCGGCCCATCTGAAGGTGCTGCCGCGGATGCCGCTGACGCACAACGGTAAGATCGACCGGCACGCGCTGCCGGCGCCGGAGCGTGAGGTCTACGCGGACGACGGCGAGGGCGCTAACGCGGCGCTCAGCCCGGTCGAGCGGCAGTTGGCGGCCATCTGGGCCGAGCTTCTGAACCTGAGCCACATCGACGTCGACGACAACTTCTTCTCCCTCGGCGGCGATTCGATTCTGGCGATGCAGGTGGCGTTCAAAGCCAGGCAGACGGGGCTAGAGCTCCACCCGCTTCAACTGTTCCGGTACCCGACCGTCGCCCGCCTGGCGGCCGTACTGACCGCCGACAAGGCCCCCGGGCCGGCGGCGCCCGCCCCCGCGGCCGTCAACGCGCGCCCGCCCGCGGGGCTCACCGCCGTCCCCAGCCTCAACCAGAACGACCTCGAACAGATTCTCAGAAAGCTCTCGAAGTAAGGCCCGGCCCGCTGCCGACCTCGACGCTCCGTCACATAGCTTCGCCGGGGTTAAGTCCGCCGCTTTCACGAACGTGGTAGAGCCATGACAGGGATCAGCCAAATCTATCCGCTCTCACCGATTCAACAGGGGATTCTGTTTCACAGCCTGTACAGCCCGGAGAGCGAAGTCTACGTGGTGCAGTTGAGCTGCATTCTCGACCCGGCGCCGGACGTGGATGCCTTCACGCGCGCGTGGAACGAGCTCGTGCGGCGGCACGGCATCTTCCGCACAGCCTTCGAGTGGGAGGAGTTGGACGACGCCGTCCAGGTCGTCTACGACGAGGCCGAGGTCTCGCTCGAACGGCTCGACTGGCGTGGCCTGTCGCGGGACGAACAGCACGAGAGTCTCCGGGCATACCTCAAGGCGGAGCGGGCGCGGGGCTTCGACTATTCCGCGCCGCCGCTGATGCGACTCGCGCTGATTAGTCTCGACGAGACGACCGCGCGCCTCGTCTGGACAGTCCACCACCTACTCGTCGACACGTGGTCTGAGACGCTGCTGTTCGCCGAAGCCTCCGCGCGCTATCACGCCATCCTTGAGGGGCGCCCCCTGCCGGAAGAGCCCGCGCCGTCTTACCTCGACTATGTGAAGTGGCTCCAGCAACAGGACATGAGCGAGGCCGACGGCTACTGGCGCGGGCAACTGGGAGACTTCACCGAGCCGACCCCGCTCGGGGCCAGGACGGCGTTCGTCTCGCAGACCGCGCCCGGCGAGATTTACGAAACCCGGCAGCAGACGTTGGACGCCGGGGTGACGCGGTCGTTACAAGCGTTCGCGCGCCGGCACGGGCTGACGCTCAACACCCTCACGCAGTGCGCGTGGGCGCTACTCCTCAGCCGCTACAGCGGACAGGAGGACGTGGTCTTCGGCCTCACCGTCACGGGCCGGCCCGTGACGCTGCCGGGGGCTGAGTCCATCATCGGCCCTTTCCTCAACACGCTGCCGCTGCGCGTGCGCCTGCCGAGGGACGAGACGGTCTTGCCGCTCTTGAACAGGTTGCAGGAGCAGGCGACCGACCTGCGCCATTATGAATACAGCCCGCTCGTACGCGTGCAGGGGTTGAGCGGCCTGCAAGGCGGCGTGCCCTTATTCGAGAGCATCTACGTGTTTCATAGCGCGCCGGTCGGCCTCGCGAGTCTGGAACGGGAGCGGGACGGCAGGCTGATGATCCGAGACGTGCAGACGGCCCAGCACTCCAATTACCCGCTCAGTCTCATCGTCACACCCGGCGAGGAGCTGACACTTAGGCTCACCTACGACGCCTCGGCCTTCGACCCGCGCGTTATCACGCAGATGCTCGAACACATCGGCAACCTGCTGCTGGGCATGGTCGCCGACCCTGCGGCCCGCGCCTTCGACCTGGCCCTGCTCTCGCCGGACGAGCAGCGCCGGCTCGTCGTGGAGTGGAACGACACGGCCGCCGACCTCCCCCCTTACCTGTGTCTCCACGAGTGTATCGAGGCCCGCGCGGCGGAGGCGCCGGAGTCCACGGCGGTCGTGATGGCGGGCGAGCGTTTGACCTACGGCGAGTTGAACCGGCGCGCCAACCAGTTGGCGCACTTCCTGACGGCGCAGGGCGTCGGCCCTGAAGTGCGGGTTGCGCTGCTGCTGGAGCGCTCGCCCGAGATGGTGGTGGCGCTGCTCGCGGTGCTCAAGGCGGGCGGCGCCTACCTGCCGCTCAATCTCGGGGCGTCGGCAAAACGGCTGGAGAGCACCGTCGCCGATTCCGAGGCGCCGGTCGTGCTGACGCAGGAGCGCCTGCGCCACCTGCTCCCACCGACGCCGGAGTACGGCGTGTGGTCGCTCGACGCCGACTGGCCGCTGCTGTCGGCGGGCTCCGACGGCGAGGCGGATCCGCCGCCGCGCGCCATGCCGGAGAATCTGGTCTACGTCATCTACACCTCGGGCTCGACCGGCACGCCGAAGGGCGTGATGGTTACTCACCGCTCGCTGATGAACCACCTGGGGTGGGCCGTGAAGAAGTTCGGTCTGAGCGCCCGCAGCCGGAGCATTGTCCACACGGAGGTCTGCTTCGACCTGACGGTGACGAGTTTACTGCCTCCTCTTGTGGCAGGGGCGGCGGTCGAGTTGGTGAGGCCGGGCGACAACGTGGGGGGGCTGTGGGCGGCACTGTCGAATCCCGAGCACGAATACTCACTCATCAAGCTCACCCCGTCGCACCTACAGTTGCTCAACCACTGGCTGGAGCAGCAGCGCGTCTGCGGGCGGGTTGAGGTCGCGGTCATCGGGGGCGAAGCGCTGGCGGGCGAGGCCCTCAGGTTGTGGCGCGAGCTGTTTCCGCAGATACGCCTGTTTAACGAGTACGGGCCGACGGAGGCGACCGTCGCCGCTACCATTTACGAGGTGCCCGCGAGTGCAGACCCGAGCGGGCCGATGCCCATCGGCCGGCCCCTCGACAACATGCGGCTCTACGTGCTGGACGCCGCGATGAGACTCGTCCCCGCGGGCGTTACCGGCGAGGTCTACATCGGCGGCGAAGGGGTGGCGCGCGGCTATCTCGGGCGGCCGGCGCTGACGGCGGAGAAGTTCGTGCCCGACCCCTTCGGCAGCGTGCCCGGGGCTCGTCTCTACCGGAGCGGGGACGTGGGGCGGATGCGGGCCGACGGCGAGCTGGAGTACCTGTGCCGGACGGATCATCAGGTGAAGGTCAGAGGGTTTCGCATCGAATTGGGGGAGGTGGAATCCGTCCTGCGACAGTGCCCGGCGGTGCAGAAGTGCGCGGTGATTGTCCGCGAGATTGGGGGCGAGAAAGCTTTGGTGGGTTACCTCGTGCTTGAAGACGGGGTGGACGGCGACGAGGTGCCGAAGGCGGTGCGCGCACACCTCGGCGAGCGTCTGCCGGACTACATGTCGCCCGCCGCCTTCGTCATCCTGCCGGAACTACCGCTGAACGCCAACGGCAAAATCGACCGCAGCGCCTTACAGGCGCTCGAAGGCGACTGGCTCAAGGCGCAGGAAGAGTTCGCCGCGCCCTCGACCCCGGTCGAGGACGTGCTGGCCGGCATCTGGGCCGAAGTCTTCGAGGTCGCGTCGGTCGGCGCGCGCGATAACTTCTTCCAACTCGGCGGCCACTCGCTGCTCGGCATGCGCGTCATCTCGAAGGTGCGCGAGGTCTTCAAAATCGACCTGCCGCTGCGCACCCTGTTCGCCTGCCCGGTGCTGGCCGACCTCGCGCGGGAACTCGAAACGGCCATGAGCCAGGACGGGGGGCTCTCGGCCGTGCCGATCAGGCCCGCGCCGAGGGGGCCGGCTGCCCCGCTCTCCTTCGCGCAGCAGCGGCTCTGGATCACGCAGCAGCTAGACCCGGAGACGACGGCCTATAACGTCTCGCAGGCGGTGCGCCTGCGGGGCCCGCTCAAGATTGACGCGCTGGAAGCGGCCCTCACAGAACTCGTCCGGCGTCACGAAATCCTGCGCACCACCTTCCCCGTGAGCGGCGGCGAGCCCGTCCAGTCAATCGCGCCCGCGCGCGACTTCAAGCTCGCCGTAGAGGACTTGTCGGCGGCGCCGCCGCGCGAGGCCGAGGCCCAGGCCGGCCGCGTCGCGCGCGAGGAGGCGGAGGCGGTCTTCGACCTTGAGCGTGGCCCGCTGCTGCGCTTCCGCCTGCTGCGCCTCGGCGAAGACGACCACGTGCTCGTCACCTCGCGGCACCACATCATCTTCGACGGCTGGTCGCAGGAAATCTTCACGAGGGAGTTGGTGGCGCTCTACAACGCGTTCGCCGCCGGCCGCCCGTCGCCGCTCGCGGAGCCGCCGATTCAGTACGCCGACTTCGCCTGCTGGCAGAGGGAGTGGCTCGCAGGCGAGAAGATCGAGAAGCTGTTGCGCTACTGGGGCAGACGGCTCGAAGGGGCGCCGTCCTCGCTGAACCTGCCGACGGACGCGGTCGCGGCTGGCCCGTCCGAGCAGGCCACGTGGGTGACTTTCGTTTTAGACAAGGAGCGGTGCGAGGCCATCCGCGCGCTGAGCCGGGCCAACCGCGTCTCGGTCTACACGACGCTGCTCGCCGCGTTCAAGACGCTGCTCTACAGGTACAGCGGCCAGACGGACTTCCTGGTCGGGACCCCGGTCACGAGCCGGAACCGGGCCGAGATCGAGCCGCTCATCGGCTGCTTCCTCAACATG
The DNA here is from genome assembly GCA_036389235.1 of Pyrinomonadaceae bacterium. Classification (GTDB taxonomy): domain Bacteria; phylum Acidobacteriota; class Blastocatellia; order Pyrinomonadales; family Pyrinomonadaceae; genus QHXN01. Next base: position 13,608 of record DASVQJ010000351.1, read on the forward strand.
CTCATCCTCCGCACAGACCTCGCGGGCAACCCCACCTTCCGCGAGCTGCTCGGGCGGGCGCGCGAGACGGTGCTCGGCGCCTACACGCATCAGGAGATGCCCTTCGAGAAGCTGGTCGAGGAGTTGAAGCTCGGCCGCGGCCAGCGCAACGCGCCCTTCCCGCAGGTCGTCTTCTCGCACGTCAGACACCCCGGCAAGGTGCCTGGTCTCGCGGGGCTGTCGGCGACTCCTCTGAACGTCGAGACCGAGGCCGCCAAGTTCGACTGGCTGATGCTGATGGTCGAGCGGGACGAAGAGATCGTCGCCTCCTTGCAATACCGCTCCCGAATGTTCGACGACGAGACGATGGGGCTCGTCGCGCGCCACTTCGAGAACCTCTTCCGCAGCATCCTCGCTAACCCGGACGCGCGGCTCGACGAACTCGAAATGCTTTCGCGCGAAGAGCAGGCGCTGCTCTCGGCCGAGATAGACGTGGGCAGCATCAGCCGCAGCTTCTCTTTCTGAATCAATCTCTCAATCCGTGCAGTGTAGCGAAGGGGTCAACGTATGATGAGCGTCAGCGTGGGGCCGAACGGCACCCGGGCGGAGAAGGAACTGCAATACTGGCTGCGGAAACTGGCGGACGGGCCTGCCTTGACCGGCGTCCCACCCGACTTCGAACGCCCGCCCGGGGGCGACGCGCGGCGCGCCGTCGTGCCCCTCGACATCGACGCGGAGACCCGGCGGCGGCTCGACAAGGTGTGCGGCGGAAGCGAAGTGCTCATCTTCGCGGCCTGCGTCGCGGCGCTCAAGATTTGCCTCTACAGGTACAGCGGCGTCGAAGATGTGGTCGTCGGCACCGCAATCAACGAGCAGTACCGCAGCCTGACCCCGCACAACGAGTTGCTGCTGCTGCGCGACCGCGTCGGCGGCGGGCAGAAGGTCAGGCAGCTCCTCGAAGAGGTGCTGCGAACTATCACCGAGGCTTACGCGCACCAGCGGTACCCCTTCCAACGCCTGCTGCAAAAACTCGGCGCCGTCGCGCCGCCGTTCCACGTCGCGGCCCTGCTGGAAAACATCAACCGCCGCGAACACATCGACGCCTCCCGGCCCGACGTGGTGCTCGCCCTGCGCGTGGCCGAAGGGGGCCTCTCCGGCGAGGTCGAATACCAGCCCGAGTTGTTCAGGCCGGAGACCGTGCAGGTCTTCGCGCGGCACCTGGGGTCGGCGCTGCGCGGCGTCGTCTCCTCGCCGGACTCGCCCGTCTCGGAGTTGGAGCTGCTCTCCGAAGAGAGACGGCGCGAATTAGTCGTGGAGTTCAACGAGACGTCGCGGGAGTACCCGCGCGGCCTGACGGTCGCGCAACTCTTCGACCGACAAGCCCAGGGCACACCCGAAAGCGTCGCCGCCGTCTGCGAAGGCCAAAGCCTCACCTACCGCGAGTTGCAGCGCCGTTCCAACCAACTGGCGCACTGCCTGCGCGGCCTCGGCACCGGCCGCGGGGCGCTGGTCGGAGTCTACATGAACCACTCGCTTGAGACGCTGGTCGGCATCCTGGGCGCGCTCAAGGCGGGGGCCGCTTACGTGCCGCTGGAGCCCGCGTACCCGCTCGCGCGGACGGCCTACGTCCTCTCGAACGCCGGCATCTCCGTCCTGCTCACGCAGCAGAAACTGCTCGGCCGCGTCGGCGACCAGGCGCCCGTCGCCCTCTGCCTCGACGCCGACTGGGAGGCAATCGCCGCCCGCGAGTCGGGCGAGTGTCCGCCGCCCACGGCCCGGCCCGAAGACCTCGCCTACGTCATCTACACGTCGGGCTCGACGGGCTCGCCGAAGGGCGTCGAAGTCCAGCACTCGGCCCTCGTCAACTACGTCTGCTGGGCGAAGGAGACGTACCTGCGCGAAGACGCCCTCGACTTCCCGCTCTACTCGTCGCTGGCCTTCGACCTCACGGTCACGTCGCTCTTCGTGCCGCTCGTCTCGGGCCGGAGCCTTTACGTCTACCCGCAGAGGGAGCATGAAAGCTCGCTCGACGCGGTGCTCGCAGACAACCGGGTCGGCGTCCTCAAGCTGACGCCGAGCCACCTCGCGCTGCTCCGTGAGCGTGACAACAGAGGCAGCCGCGTCGAGCGGCTCATCGTCGGCGGCGAGGCTTTGGAGACCGGGCTGGCGGCGCGCGTCCTCGAAAGCTTCGGAGGCCGGGTCGAGATTTATAACGAGTACGGCCCGACCGAGGCAACCGTCGGCTGTATGGTTCACCTGTTCGACCCGCGGCGCGACACGCGCGCGGTCGTGCCCATCGGCCGGCCGGCGGCCAACACGCAAATCTACCTGCTCGACGAGGCGTTGCGCCCGCTGCCGGAGAATGTCCCCGGCGAACTCTACATCTCCGGGGCCGGGCTCGCGCGGGGCTTCCTTCGTAACGGGCAGCAGACCGCCGCCAGATTTATCGACAACCCGCTCCGGCCCGGTCACAAGATGTACAAGACCGGCGACGTGGCGCGGTGGCTGCCCGAGGGTGTCATCGAATACATCGGCCGGAACGACGAGCAGGTGAAGTACCACGGCTATCGCCTCGACCTCAACGAGGTGCGCATCCGTCTGAACCTGCATCCCGGCGTCAAGGACTCAGCCGCCCTCCTACTCAAAGACGCCCACGGTCAGGACGCGCTCGTCGCTTACTACGTCTCCGCCCGCCCGCTCGACGTGTCGGCGCTGCGCGCGACGCTGGCCCGCCACCTCCCGCCGCAGACCATCCCGGGCCACTTCATCCACCTGGAAGAGATACCCCTCACGTCGAACGGCAAGCCGGACCGCCGCAAGCTCCCGACGCTGGAGGAGGCGCGGCAGCGGCTCGAAGAGGAGTTCGTCGCCCCGCGCACGCCGGCCGAGCAGACGGTCGCGGGCGTGTGGGCTCAGTTGCTCGGCGTCGAGCGGGTCGGCGTCCACGACGACTTCTTCGAGCTGGGCGGCCACTCACTGCTCGCCTACCAGGTCGTCTCCCGCCTCGGCGAGGCGTTCCGGCTCAGCGTGCCGATGCGCAGCATCTTCGACCACCCCACGGTCGCCGGCATCGCGCTGCTGCTGACGCGGATGCAGTTGGAGCAGGAGGACGCGCGCGACGTGGCGCGGATGATCGAAGAGATCAAGTCGATGTCGCCCGACGAAGTGCAGAGCGTACTCGCCGCCGATGGCCGCCCGGCGGGCGGGCCTTCGCATTGACCGGGGGGACGGGAGGACTGATGAGTAACCACAACGCCGAGGCCGCGCCGCACGCCACGCCGGCGCCCGCGACTCCCGCCCGGGGCGGGCCTGACGCGGACGCGGAGAACCTCTTCCTGGCGGGCACGAGCGGCGCCGTCGATAAGCTGCTCGAAGAGTTCTACGGGACGTTCCCGTGGCCCTGGCAGCCCACCACTTTCACGACCCTCGACGACCCGCGCTTCGAGGCGGTCGCGGTGAATCAAGACCTCGGCGACTGGGAGCACCGGACGCTGCCGCACGACCCCTCCATCTGGGTGGCCGGGTGCGGGACGAACCAGGCGCTCCACGCCGCCCTGAGATTTCCGGAGGGCACCGTGCTCGGCTCTGACATGTCGCGGCCGTCGCTCGACCTCGCCCGCCGGAACGCCGACCGGATCGGCATCGCCAACCTTGAGCTGCGGCGGGAGAGCATCAACGGGGTCGAGTACCGCGAGCGGTTCGACTACGTCGTCTGCACCGGCGTAGTCCACCACAACGCCGACCCGGCGGCGACACTCGCACGCCTGAGCGCCGCCCTCAAACCCGGCGGCATTCTGGAGCTGATGGTCTACAACCGCTTCCACCGCGCCCTCAACACCGCCTTCCAGAAGGCGGTGAGGATGCTCGGCGAGCGTCGCGGCGGGCCGAGCGGCGCTTCGGACTTCGAGTCGGACTTCGAGCTGGCGCGCTCGCTCGCCCGCGATTTCCCGGCGAAGAACCATCTGGCAGCGCTGCTGGCCGAGACGCGCGACGTGCCCGACGCGGAGTTCGCCGACCTCTTCATCAACCCGCTCGAACACAGCTATACCGTCGAGTCGCTCGAAACTCTCGCCGCCGGCTGCGGGCTGGAACTGTTGACGCCGTGCATCAGCACCTACGTCAAGTTCGTCTCGCCGGCCATCGACTGGAACCTGCGCTTTCAGAACCCCGGCCTGCAAAGTGTGTACGACGCGCTGCCGGACACGCGCCGCTGGCAAGTGACCAACCTCCTCCTGCACGAGCAGTCGCCGCTGCTCTGGTTCTACCTGCGGCGCGCCGGCGGCGGGCGGCCCCGGAAGTCCGAGCGCCAAATCTGTGACGAGTTTTTAGCCCGCGCCTTCAGGCCGACATCCGCACGCCAGCGGTGCTACGTCAGGAACGGCGACGAGTGGGCGCTCGCGCCGCGGCCCCTGCCTTACCCGCTTGAGAAGCCCGACCCGGCCGTCGCGGAAATCTACGCGCTGGCCGGCGCCGAGACCACCATGCGCAGGGTCTTCAGATACCTCGGCATCGAGCCGACCTTCCAGGCCGTCAACGAGGCCCGGCTCAAACTGACAACCTCTGCCTTTCCCTATTTGAAAGCGGTGAACTGATGGAAAACTTGAGCAAGACTGCGGACGACCTTGCCACCCTGACCCCGGAGCAGCGCGCGGTGCTGGAACTGCGGCTGCGCGAGAAGCGCGTCTCCGCCGCCGGCCCGCGGCAGGTCATCGAGCGCGCGGAGCGCGACACCGACACCTTCCCGCTCTCCTTCGGGCAGCAACGACTCTGGTTCGTGCAAAGGCTGAGCCCGAACAGCCACGTCTACAACATCCCGCACGCGCTGCGCCTTGAAGGCCCGCTCGACCCGCGCGCCCTCGAAGAGGCACTGACCGAGATTGTGCGCCGCCACGAAATCCTGCGCACCACCTTCCGCGTCCGCGACGGCGAGCCGGTGCAGGTCATCGGGCCGACGCGCCGCGTCGAAATCAAGGTCGAGGACTACAGTGGGCTCGGCGAGGCGGAGCGGGAGGCCGAGGTGCTCCGCGCGGCGACGCAGAGGGCGCGGACGGTCGTTGACATGGAACGCGGCCCGCTGTTCCGCGCGTACCTCTTCCGGCTCGCGCACGACGAGCACGTGCTGCTCGTCTGCATGCACCACATCCTGTCCGACGGCTGGTCGCTCGGCGTCTTCTACCGCGAGCTTGAGGCGCTCTACGCGGCCTTCTCCGAGGGGCGGCCGTCGCCGCTCGCGGAGCCGCCGATTCAGTACGTGGACTTCGCCCTCTGGCAGCGCGATTACCTGAAGGGTGAAGTGTTGGAGCGGCACCTCGACTACTGGCGCGCGCAGCTCTCAGGCAGCCTCACGCCGCTGGAACTCCCCACCGACCGGCCGCGGCCGGCCGTCCAGACCTTCGCCGGGGCCACGGAGTCGAGGCTGCTGCCGGCCTACATGACCGCGGCGCTTGAGGAGCTGTCGCGGCAGGCAGGCGCCACCATGTTCATGACGACGGCGGCGGCCTTCCAGACTCAGTTGCACCTCTACACGGGGCGGGCGGATGTCGTCATCGGCACGGCCACGGCAAACCGCACCCGCGAGGAGTTCGAGGGGCTCATCGGCTTCTTCACCAATACGCTCGTGCTGCGCGCAGACCTCTCCGGCAACCCGACCTTCCGCGAACTGCTCGGGAGGGTGCGTGAGTCGGCGCTCGGCGCCTACGCGCACCAGGACGTGCCCTTCGAGAAGCTGGTCGAGGAGGTCGAGCCCAAGCACAACCTCAGTTACTCGCCGCTGTTCCAGGTGGGCTTCCTCTTCGAGGAGGCCGCGTCGCAGCCGATACGACTCCGCGGCCTCCGCGTGCGCGCCTTCAACGTCGAGGACGGCTCGGCCAAATGGGATATCTCGCTCGCCCTCGCGAACACGCGGCGTGGGCTGCTGGCGATGCTGGACTACAACACCGACCTCTTCGACCCGGAGACCGTCAGGCGCATGCTCGGCCACCTGGAGCAGTTGCTTAAGACCGTCATCGCCAACCCGGACGCCAGGCTGTCTGAACTGTCGCTCCTCACCGACGCCGAGCGGAAACAGCTGGTAGACGATTACAACGCCACGGAGGAGGACTTCCCCCGCGAGTTCTGCTTCCACAACCTCTTCGAGCGTCAGGCGGAGCGCATGGGCGACGCGCCCGCGCTCTGTTGCGCCGACGAGCAACTCTCCTACGAACAACTCAACGCGGCGGCCAACCAGCTCGCGCACCACTTAATTACGGCCGGCATCGGCCCCGAGCACCGCGTGGCTATCTGCCTGGAGCGGAGCCCGCGCATGGTGATCGCGCTGCTCGCCATCAACAAGGCGGGCGGCGCCTACGTGCCGCTGAACGAGCACTGGCCGCCCAACCGGCTCCACTTCATCCTTGAGGACGCGAACGTTTCGGCGGTGCTGACGCAGCGGAGCCTGCGACACCTCCTGCCGACGGAGACGGACTTCCCCGTCTGGTCGCTCGACGAAGAGTGGCCGCAGATCAGCCGTAACCCACGGGAAAACCCGCCGCCGCGCGCCGCGCCCGACAACCTCATCTACGTCTACTACACCTCCGGCTCGACGGGCATCCCGAAGGGCGTCATGATGGGTCACCGCGGCGTCGTCAACTACGCCACCCTCATCCCGCGCCCCTACGACCTCCGCAGCAGGGGCCGCACGCTCGTCCACTCGCCCTTCAGCTTCGACCTGACGCTCACGGGCCTGCTGCCGCCGCTGATGGTCGGGGCCGCGATAGAGCTGGTGAACCCGGGCGACGAGTTGGAGGGCGTGGGCGAGCAGTTGAGCGACCCTTCGCAGCGTTACTCGCTCATCAAGATCACGCCGTCGCACCTGCTGGTGCTCAGTAATTGGCTGGGCGAGCGCGGCATCAACAGCGGCAACGTCGATGCCCTTATCATCGGGGGCGAGGCGCTGCCGGGCGAGACGCTGCGCTACTGGCAGGAGCAGCCCGAACGCCGCCGGCTCATCAACGAGTACGGCCCCACGGAAACGGTCGTCGGGTGCAGCATCTTCGAAGTCCCCGGCGCCGAACGCTACAACGGGCTGGTGCCCATCGGCCGGCCCATCAGCAACATGCAGATGTACGTGCTCGACCCGGCGCTGCGCCCGCTGCCGGCCGGCGTCATCGGCGAGATTTACATCGGCGGCGAGGGCGTCGCGCGCGGCTACCTCGGGCTGCCGGCGCTGACCGCCGAGCGGTTCGTGCCCGACCCGTTCAGCGCCCGCCCGGGCCGCCGCCTCTACCGCAGCGGCGACCTGGGGCGGATGCGGGCCGACGGCGAGATGGAGTACCTCGGCCGGACCGACGAGCAGGTGAAGATTCGCGGCTTCCGCATCGAGCTGGGGGAGATCGAGTCCGTGCTGCGTCAGCACGAGGCCGTGAAAGAGAGCGCCGTGGTCGTGCAGGGCACGGGGGGCGACAAGCGCCTGGTGGGCTACGCCGTGCTGCGCGAAGACTCGTCCGGAGACGAGGAGTCGAAGAAGCTGACGTGGGCGGACATCCGCGAATACCTGAAGCGGGAACTCCCCGAGTACATGGTGCCGGTGGACGTGATGCTGCTTGAGCGGATGCCGCTCACCAGCAACGGCAAGATCGACCGCAAAGCCCTGCCGCTGCCGGCGGAGGTTCACCTGACGGCCGGCGGGAGCTACGTCGCCCCGGGCAGCGAGCTGGAGGCCAGGGTCGCGGAGATGTGGCAGGAGATTCTGAACGTCCGGCCGATAGGCGTGACCGACAACTTCTTCGAGCGCGGCGGCCACTCGCTGCTCGTCGTGCGCGTGCTGGCGCGGGTCGAACAGGAGTTCGGGCGCGAGCTGACAATCTCGGAGTTCTTCCAGCAGCCCACCGTCCGGGGCGTGGCGCAGATGCTTGAGCGGGAGGAGGCGGAGGAGATTCCCACGCTCGTGACCATCCAGCGCGGCGGGCACCGGACGCCCATCTTCTTCGTCCACGCCCTCGGCGGCGACGTGGGCTACTACAACCGCGTGGCGCAGTACCTCGGCGAAGACCGGCCCGTCTACGCGCTGCAAGCCCCTTACCCGATAGACCTCGCGGAGTACGTCTCCGTCGAAGAGATGGCGGCGCACTACGTGAACGAAATCTGCAAGGCTTACCCGCTCGGCCCGTACCACGTCGGCGGCTACTCGTTCGGCTCCGTGGTGGCGTTCGCGATGGCGCAGGAACTCAAACGGCGCGGGCTGGAGGTCGGCCTGCTGGTGCTGCTCGAAGGCGGGTCGCCGCGCCTGCTGAAGAACATGCACGGCGGCATCGCGCTGATGACCATCGCGGGTCTGGCGAGGGACCTCGCGCGGCTCGCCGGCGTGGACATCGACCTCCGACACGAAGAGGTGCAGAAGCTCGGGCTGGAAAGGGGGATGGAGGTCATCGTGGAGCGGTTGCGCGACGCCAAGCTCCTCTCGGACAAGGTGGGGATTCCCTGGATGCGTCGCTACATCCGCGGCGCGCTGCTCCGCTCGGACGCGGTCAAGAATTACGAGCCGGAGGTCTACGACGGGGTTATCACGCTCATCCGCGCGACCGAGTCGGAGCCCGAAAGTCAGAAGGCGCTGATGGAGCTGGGCGTGGACGTGCACAACCCCACGCTCGGCTGGGAGCAGTTGACCACAAAGCCGCTGGTGGTCAGACGGATTGCCGGCTTCCACGTCACGATGGTCGAAGAGCCGTACGTGCAGGAGTTGGCCGAACAACTCCGGGCTCGGCTCGGGGAGACCGAGATGGAACTCAACGGTCTGGGGCCGGGCCTCGGCTGAAGCGCCGCCGCCTTTACCTATCCCCGGGGCGGGGCCGGCATATACTTCCCCGTCACCTCGCCCGCCCGCGCGCAAAGGAGTCGTGCTCATGAACTTCGTCTGGCAAGAGGTGCGGTACAGCCTGAGAAAGCTGCGCACGAACCCGGGCTTCGGCCTGCTGGTGGTCCTCATTCTCGGCCTGGGCATCGGGGCCAACACCTCGATCTTCAGTCTGGTGAATGCCGTCCTGTTGCGCTCGCTCCCTTACGGCAACGCCGGGCAGCTCTTCCTGATCTATGAGCACAACCCCGCCGCCGAGAAGCCCAGAGAACCCGTCTCGCCGGCCAACTACATCGACTGGGCGGAGCAGGCCAAGGTCTTCGAGCGGCTCGGCGCCTCCCGGAGTTCGACCTACACGCTGACCGGCAGCGGCGAGCCGGTCTCCGTCCTGGGCTACCGCGTCTCCGCCGGCTTCTTCGACCTGCTCCAAGCGCCCCCGCTTCTGGGCAGGACTTTCCAGGCCGAAGTCGAGGCCGACGGCAACCCGGCCGTCGTCCTCGGCTACGGGTTCTGGCAGCGCCGCTTCGGCGGCGAGCAGGGCGTGCTCGGACGGACGATCACGCTCGACGGCAAGCCCTACACGGTGCTGGGGGTGATGCCTAAAGAGTTTCAGTACCCGACGCTTGATACGGAGCTCTGGACTCCCCTCGTGATGAGCCCACAGATCAAGGCCGTCCGCAACACGAGGCTGCTGCGCGTCGTCGGCCGCTTGAAACAGGGGGTGACCGCGGAGCAGGCCCGGCAGGAGATGAGCGTCGTCGCCGGCGGGCTGGCCCAGACCTACCCGGACGCGGACGCCGGCTGGGGAGTTAAGGTGGTGCCGATGCACGACGAGTACGTCGGGGACGTGCGCATCTACATGGTGCTGCTGCTGGGCGCGGCGGCCTTCGTGCTCCTCATCGCCTGCACGAACATCACCAGCCTGTTCCTCGTGCGCGCGGCCGGCCGGCAGAGGGAGATTGCCATCCGCGTCTCGCTAGGCGCCAACCGCCGCCGCCTCGTCGGGGCCTTCTTAATCGAAGGGGCGGTGCTGGCGACGCTGGGCGGGGTGGTCGGGCTGCTCCTCGCCTGGTGGGGGCGCGAAACGCTCATCTCCTTCTTCCCCGGCACGATCTCGAACCTGTCCATCCCGCGGGTAGCTTCGCTGCCCATCGACTGGCGCGTGCTGGCCTTCATCTCTCTCCTCTGTTTCGTCAGCACGATGGTCTTCGGCCTCCTGCCCGCCTGGCAGTCGTCCAAGCCCGAGTTGAACGCCTTCCTGAAGGAGGGCTCCAGGGGGACGACCGCGGGGTTCGGCGGCCGACGTTTTAGAAATGTCCTGATCGTCGGCGAGATTGCCCTGGCGTTCGTGCTGATGATTGGGGCGGGGCTCATGATTAAGAGCTTCCGCGAGGTGAGGCAAAGCAACTTGGGGTTCGACCCTCACCAACTGCTGACGGCGCGCGTCCAACTGCCTCCTTATAAATATAAGGAGGCCCACCAGAGGGCCGCCTTCTACGCACAGACGCTTCAGCGGATAGGGGCTCTGCCCGGCGTGCAGTCCGTCGGATTCAGCAACTACCTGCCGCTGAGCGGCTGGTGGAACTCGCTGCCCTTCGTCATCGAAGGGCGCCCCGCGGCTCCTTCGCGGCAGGAGCCGGAGGTCGATCACCGCGTCATCAGCCCCCACTACTTCGCCGCCCTGAAAGTCCCGCTCGTCAAGGGCCGGTACTTTACCGACGCCGACGACGCACAGGCCACGCAGGTGGTCATCATCAACGAGAGCATGGCGCGCCGCTACTGGCCCGGCGAAGACCCCCTAGGGCGCCGCATCAAGTTCGCCGGCGAAGGCGCCGACGACTGGCGCGCTGTCGTCGGCGTGGTCGGCGACATCAGACACTTCGGCGCGGAGGTCGATCCCAAGCCGGAGGTCTACCGCCCCTACCTTCAGGAGTCTTCGCCGCTGATGGGGCTGGCGATCCGCACGACGGTGGAACCCACTACGCTGGCGCGGGCCGTGAGGGGGGCGATCCACGAGGTGGACGCCGACCAGCCCGTCTCGCACCTGATGACCATGAACGACCTCATCTCCGAGTCGGCCGCCCCCAGGCAGGTTTCCATGACCCTGCTCACCATCCTCGGCAGCGCGGCCCTGCTGCTGGCCGCGCTCGGCATCTACGGCGTGCTCTCTTATTCAATCGTGCAGCGTCGGCACGAGATAGGCATCAGGATGGCGCTCGGCGCGCAACGCGGCCAGGTCATCCGGCTGATTATGCGCCAGAGCCTGAAGCTGATTCTGATCGGCATCACGACGGGCCTGGCGCTCGGGCTCCTGCTGACGCAGGTCTTCTCCACCGTGCTCTTCGGGGTGCGGGCGACAGACCCCGAGACCTACGCGGGCGTCACCCTGACCCTAGCCCTGACGGCATTCGTGGCTAGTTACATCCCCGCCCGGAGGGCGACCAGGGTCGAACCTTTAATTGCGCTTCGCAACGAATAAATGGCGCCGTTGCAACCGCCGCCGGCTGTCGATCTTATAACATCCGCCATCTGTGATGGCGTGCCCACCTGGCGCGCTCACGTGCGGAAACACGGCCGACAGTTTGGCAGTACAACCGCCGAACTGTCGCATACAAAAATAAGTGCAACGCACCTTATCTTTTTGTTTGACATATCTTTGAAAGGGAGTATTATTTTGGTTGCATACAGTCTACCGAGAGCCTTTGGTTTTTAATGTGGTAGGAGGTTCGAGGAACTCACATGAGCCCTCACGTTACTTAAATATTAAATCCTACGGCTTTCTCTCACTTTGATCACTTACGCCCCAAAGTCCTCAGAGCAAATTCGTCGTCGCTAACTGGTTTGATAACTGATTAGTGGTTTCATGGCGCGTCGGCCCTTCGGGGCGGTGGGTGGTAAATCTTACACGCTCAGGACTCGGCAGTCCGGGAGTGTAGATTTAATCCACAGTTCGGCCGGCAGGGGCCCGACCAGGCTATGAAAGTGCACGAATGATACCTAATCTCCCCAAAAGATAATTTGGCGTGGCCTCTCAGGCGGTGAGGTCGCGGAAAGGAATCGCCCCTCTGCTACCGGCTAGTAGCAGAGGGGCGATGGACAACACAACTCGCTGCTTGCGCAGTGGATGCATTGCTACCCGCGAGCATCATAGCGTACGCAGCGACTTCACTCAACCGTAAAGAGAATAAAAGTTTACGGAAAAGGAGCTGTCATGCTGCGAGATGCGTCCCTTCTCTTTTCCTACCTCCAACTGACTCCAATTCTTCGGATTTGTGTCGACGGCTTCGGCCCGCATTAGCCACTCCGGCAGGTTTCGTCACAGTTTCACCAACACCGAAACCCTTGCGACGGGAGTGTCTCATGATCACCGAACAACACGGCGGAGCCTTGTGCTGGTATGCCATCCACACGAAGCCGAAGCAGGAGCGGCGTGCCGAATTGAACCTGAGGGCCTGGAACATCGAGGCTCTCGCGCCGAAAATCAGGGCCCGGCGGCGCGGGCGTTCCCGGGGCGGCTCCCTCTACGTCGAGAAGCCTCTGTTCCCCAGATATCTGTTCGCCCGGTTCGACGTTAAAACTTACCTGCACCGCGTGATCTTCACGCGCGGCGTCCAAAACATCGTCCGCTTCGGCGACGCGCCCATCCCGGTTGACGACCAGATCATCGCCATCATTCAACTGCGCGTGGGCGTGGACGGCTTCGTGCAGATGAGGGAGGAATTTAAGTGCGGCGACCGGGTGATGATTCAGGAGGGGCCGTTCCAAAGCCTCGTCGGCATCTTCGAGGGCGAGGTCGATGAGGCCGAACGAATCAGAATCCTGCTGACCGCCATCAGCTACCAGGCGCACATCACGATTGAAAAAGACCTGGTAAGGAAAATGCCCCCGGAAGGAGGCGCGAACCAGCGCGCCCTGGTCGGCCGGGCGCTCGCCGCCGATAACTCCCGGTGGTGACGGCGCGGCCTGTTCGAGAGGGAGAGAGAGAATGTTGCAACAGCCTTCAGCGGTCACCCAGACATCAATCGTCTCCGACCCGGCCGGTCAGATACTCGGCTCGGCGCTGCGCGCTCTGAGCCTGGAGATCCAGCGGGAGAGCACAGGGATTCACCTGTTGTCGTCCGACAAGACTCTGGTCGAATCACTACTCTGCGCTCTCGACCAGGCGTGGGGGGTGCAACAGGCCCTCCGGAGGTACATGCTGGCGGAGCCGAGCGCGGAGACGGCAGCGGAACTGTTGGAGCAGCTCGCGGGCGAGACCGACGCCTTGCGCCGCCGCCTCTGGCCCGCGCAGGGCTACGCGTGTGAGGCGCTGACGAGGGTCATAGACATACTCGAACTCGCCCGCAACTCTCTGCCGCGGCAGCCTTGAGCGGCCGGCCCGGCGGCGGCGACACGGACCGCGACGGCTCGACGTGAATTTGTCGAAGCATGAGCGCCAGCACACGCCGAAATACGTGGGTGCGCATCCAGCCCGCGAACCCGAGCGCGCAGCTCCGGCTGTTCTGCTTCCCGTACGCCGGGGGCTCGGCCGCGAGCTTTCACGGCTGGAAGCGGGGGCTGCCCGAGTGGGTCGAGGTCTACCCCGTCCACCTGCCCGGGCGGGGGGCGCGGGCGTTGGAGAGCCCTTACACCGAGCTACTGCCGCTGGCCGAAGCCGCGGCCGCCGCGCTCACGCCGCACCTGGACAGACCTTACGCCTTATTCGGTCACAGCATGGGGGCGCTGATCGCCTTTGAGGTGGCGCGCCGGATGCGCCGCGCGGGCGCCCCGCGGCCCGTTCACCTCTTCGCCTCGGCCTGCCGCGCACCGCAGCTCAACGAACTCCGCGGCCACACGTACGACATGCCACACGGCGAACTGATTCGGGCGCTGCGGCGGCTCAACGGCACGCCACAGACGATCCTCGACTCCGAGGAGATGATGGAATTCTTCGTGCCGCTCATCCGGGCCGACCTCCAGTTGGTTCAGACCTACGTCTGCCCGCCCGGGCCGCCGTTGAGCTGCCCGCTCTCCGTCTTCGGCGGTCTACAAGATTCCGAAGAGACGCCGGAGAGGCTGGCGCCCTGGCGCGAGCAGACCGACGCGGACTTCGAACTGCTGATGTTCGAGGGCGACCACTTCTTCCTCCACACGCAGGCCCCCCTGTTGTTGGAGTCCATCGGCCGGCGCCTGGCCCGCGCGGTCGCGGCCGAACAAACAATGCCTTAGGAGGTCACTATGTTCGTCTTAGGCGTGCACGGCGGGAGCAAACGTGAGGACGAAGACCACCGCGCGGGGTTCGCCATGCATGACAGCGCCGCGGTGCTCGTCCGCGACGGCCAGGTGGTCTCGGCGATTGAGGAGGAGCGGCTCAGCCGCATCAAGCACACGAACTGTTTCCCGGCCCGTGCCATCCGGTACTGCCTGGGCGAGAACGGCTTGAGCCTCGCCGATGTGGATCGCATCGCCATTAACAGCGCAGAGCATATGGTCGATGTGGTCGCGAAGCGCGTGTTTCTGGCGAACCCCAACGTCAAGGGACAGCTCGACGCCCGGCGGTTTCTCGGCTCTCTCTTCGAGCGCGAGTTCGGGGACGACGTCTCGCACAAGCTGCGGTTCTGCCGCCACCACTTCGCGCACGCGTGGAGCGCCTACGCCCCTTCCGGTTACGACCACAGCCTCATCCTCGTGCTCGACGGCGACGGCGACAACCTCTCCGGCCTGGTGCTCGAAGCTCGCGGCGACAGGCTGACGCGGCTCGGCGAATACGGCCTTGAGCAGTCCATCGGCAACTTCTACACCGACGTAATCTCGCTGCTCGGCTACAAGCGCTTCGACGAGTACAAGGTGATGGGGCTCGCCCCGTACGGCAACCCCGAGACCTACAGGCGGCTCTTCGAGAAGTTCTACCGGCTCCTGCCAGCCGGGAATTACGAGCTTGCGGACGCCGACATGGTGTTCATGCGCTTCATGGAGGCCGGCATCGTCGATCAGGCCCGCCGGAAGGGCGAGCCCTTCACCCAGGTACATAAAGACGTTGCCGCCGCGCTCCAGGCCACCCTGGAGAAGCTCGTCCTGCACATCCTTCAGCACTACCAGAGCCAGACGAAGCATAAGAACCTCTGCTTCGCGGGCGGCGTCGCCCACAATTGCACGCTCAACGGGAAGATTCTCTATTCGGGCCTCTTCAGCCGGATGTTCGTGCAGCCCGCCGCGCACGACGCCGGGGGCGCGATGGGTTCGGCGCTGTCCGTCTTCTACGAAGAGCAGGAGCCCCCCGCCCGCCGCCCGCCCAAGCTGGAGCACCTCTTCTACGGGACAGACATCGGTGACGACGCGGAGGCCATCGGGAGACGGCTCGGCCGCTGGGGCGAATTCGTGTCGTTCGAGCGGGTTGATAACGTCGCCGAGAGGACGGCCCACCTCATCGCCGACGGCTCGGTGGTCGGCTGGGTGCAGGGGCGCTCCGAGTTTGGCCCGCGGGCGCTCGGCAACCGCAGCATCCTGGCCGACCCGCGTCCCGCCGAGAACAAGTCGCTCATCAACCAGATGGTCAAAAAGCGCGAAGCCTACCGCCCGTTCGCGCCCTCGGTTCTCGAAGAACACCTGCACGAATATTTCGACGTGCCGGCGAACCGCGCCGAGTTCCCTTTCATGATCTTCGTGCTCAACGTGCAGGAGCACATGAGGGAGACGCTCGGGGCCGTGACGCACGTGGACGGCACCGCCCGCGTGCAGACGGTCTCGCAGCGGGGCAACCCCAAGTACTGGGAGTTGATAAACGAGTTCCGGAAGCTGACGGGCGTCCCGATTCTCCTCAACACCTCTTTCAACAACAACGCCGAGCCCATCGTCGATTCCATCGACGACGCGGTCGTCTGCTACCTGACCACGGGCCTGCACTATCTCGTGGTCGGCGATTACCTGGCCGTCAAGAAGGAGGCCGCGCCCTCGCCCGAAGCCTTGCAGACGCTCGTCCCGAAGGCCCCGCGCAGCCGCAGGCTTGTGAAACGAGAGGCGCTCGGCGAAGCCGGCGAGCCGCAGACCGTCTACGAAATCGAGGGTACGATGAGCCACTTCTTCGGACGCACGGTGGTCGAGATACTGCCGGAGACTTTCCGCGTTCTGATGGAGGCGGACGGTGAGGCGACGCTCGCGCGGCTCCTCCGACGGGCCGGCATCGACGGAGAGGCGCGGCCCCGCGTGCTGCGCGAGTTCGAGAGCCTCTGGGCGGAGCGCATCGTCGTCCTCCGGCCGGAAGAGGCGTGACGGTTGCGCCCGTCGCGAGCCGAGAGTGAGACTTGCCCGGGCAACGAGGTACCGCTTCCCGTTGGAGGAACCCATGCGCCGTAGCAGCTTAAAGTCGAGCGCCGCGACCCTCGAAAGCGTCGCCGGCGAGGCCCTCGCCGGTGCGCCCCCGAAGCCGCGCGTGGACGGCGGGCGGCTTCTCGCCCGGCTGCAAGCGATGGCGCAGATCGGTAGAGGCCCGCACGGCGGCGTCAACCGTCTCGCCTACACCGACGCCGACGTGGAAGGGCGCGGATACATCATCGGACTGATGCGCGCCGCGGGCCTGCGCGTCAGGATAGACGCCGCCGGCAACATCATCGGCAGGCGTGAGGGCAGCGAGCCGAACCTCCCCCCGCTGCTCGCGGGCTCGCACACCGACTCGGTGCCGGGAGGCGGCGCCTACGACGGGACGGTCGGGGTAATCAGCTCGGTCGAGATTGCGCTGACGCTCGCGGAGCGCGGCGTGACGCTGCGACACCCTCTGGAGGTTGTGGTCTTCCAGAACGAGGAAGAAGGACTCTTCGGCAGCCGGGCGATGTGCGGGGAGTTGCCGGAAGTAGACCTCGGCCTCTTGAGTCAGAGCGGCAAGACCATCCGCGAGGGGATAGCATTCATCGGAGGCGACCCGGCCAACTTACAGGCCGCCCGCCGCCAACGCGGCGAAGTCGCCGCCTTCGTCGAATACCACATCGAGCAGGGCCCGGTGTTGGAGGGCGAGGGCGCGGACATAGGCGTCGTGGAGGGGATCGTCGGGGTGAGCAGGTGGGAGGTAACGGTCAACGGGTTTACCAACCACGCCGGCACCACGCCGATGAACGGCCGCCGGGACGCGCTGCTGGCCGCCGCGAAGTTCGTCGACGCCGTCAACCGTGTAGTCACGGACACGAGGGGCTTGCAGGTCGGGACGGTGGGCCGCATACACGCCCTGCCGGGAGCGCCCAACGTCATTCCCGGTCAAGTCATCCTCAGCCTCGACCTGCGCGACCTGGAGACGGTCAGGCTCGATGCGCTCTACCGGGATATCGACGCCGAGGTTTCGCAGATAGCGGCGGCGACGGGCACGCTGTTTGAACTCAAGCAGACGAGCGTCCAGTTCCCTGCGCTGACCGACCAACTGATTCAAGGGGTCGTCGTCGAGGCTTCAAAGGAATTACGCCTGACGACCAAGCTGATGCGTAGCGGCGCCGGCCACGACGCGCAGGCGCTCGCGCGGATCGCGCCCATCGGCATGATCTTCATCCCCAGCGTCGCCGGCATCAGTCACACGCCGCAGGAGTTCAGCCGGCCCTCCGACATCATCAACGGCGCAAACGTCTACCTGAACGCCCTCATAAAGCTGGACGCGCTCCTCTAAACGGCCGGCCGAGCCCCCACCCTCAGGTGCAAACGAAGACCCGCTGCCGAGATTGCCTTTGAGGCTTGATCCCGGCAGCGGGTCTTCGAACACGGTCGAGTGATCCACGTCGAGCCCGCGCCCACGCATCATCTCCTCGACGTCTCTATAGCGGTTTGCGGTTGGGTGAGCATCGAACGAGGGTTAACCACAGAGACACAGAGGCACGGCCCGTCGAGTTATACCTCTTTAAGCTGTGCCTCTGTGCCTCTGTGGTTAATTCCCCCTCGTATTCACTCAAGTGAAA
>DASVQJ010000352.1:0-8347 GCA_036389235.1 Pyrinomonadaceae bacterium
AGCTCCGTGTCCGGGTCGGGGTCGCGGCGGCGCCAGAAGGCTTCGATGAACTGCTCGCGCTCGGCGTCGGTGGCGAGCTTCTTCCAGGCCTTCTTCTCCTCGTCGGTGATGATGTAGGCGACGTCCTCGTCGATCCACTTCTTGAACATGTTCGAGCGCTCCTTCTTGACGGTGCGCTCGCGCTCGGGCACGTCCTGCGGGTCGCCGGCCTTCTTCTTCTGCGCCATGACGGCGGGGGAGGCGGTGACGAGCAGGGACAGGGCTAGGGCCAGAGAACGCGTCCTCTGTTGACGGGCCATCGCTTTACAACTCCTGTTCGGCTGGGACAAAGATTTTAAAGGTTTACCTGTCGGGGCGGTCGCGAAAATGGCGACGCCTGAGAAGCCGCCGGGGCCTGTCCCCGCGAGAGGCTTAAACCCAGTCATCGCCGCAACTTTCGCGCAGATTTTAGGGCCTCGGCGGAGACACAGTCAAGATGCGCCGGGGGGCGTCCCGGTTGCCTGTTGGACGCCTGTAAAGTCCCCCGAAATGACCCCCCGGCGCACCTTTCAACCCATGATTACCGCCGACGCCCCGGTTGGATACGCCCGCCGGAATGTTTCCGGCTCACTCCGCCGTGCGGGGGCGCGAGAAGAGCCAGGCGACGAGGATCGAGATGAGGTAGAGGACGACCATCGGGGCGGCGAAGAGCAGCATGTTGGGGATGTCGTTGGTGGGCGAGAGCACGGCGGCCGCGACGAGGATGACGACCGTCGAGATTTTCCAGTGCGAGACGAGGAAGTGCGCGTCCACCAGCCCGATGCGCGCGAGCACGTAGGTCACGGCCGGCATCTGGAAGACCACGCCCATCGCCAGCAGGACGAGGATGACGAAGTCGAAGTAGTCAGAGGCGTTGAGGAACAGCCGGAACTCCGACCCCAGTCCGAGCAGGTACGAGATGGCCGGCGGGAAGAGCACGTAGTAGGCGAAGGCCGCGCCCGCCACGAACGACAGGCTCGACATCAGCACGAAGGGCACCGCCCAACCGCGCTCGTGCGGGTAGAGCCCCGGCGAGATGAAGGCCCAGACTTGCCACAGCAGGAAGGGCACCGAGAGGCAGACCGCCGCGTAGAGCGACACCTGGAGGTAGAGCGAGAAGGGCTCGACCGCCGTGCGCACGACCAGCTTGTCGTCCTGGTTCGGGAGCCCGCCGCCGCGCGCCTTGATGTCGAGGGGCAGCCGCACGCCCTTCGGGATGACGGAGCGGCCGGCGTAGAGCGCCTCGTCGGTGAAGACGCCGAGCTGCCCGTCCGGCCCCCTCGCGACGCGCACGGCGACCGAGGCGCCCGGCGGGATGACGCTCGTCCCGAGCCGGGTCGTCTCCTCGAAGACGTAGCGCGCGGCGTCGCCCTCCTTGATGGTGTCGAGCGGGAGAATCCCCTCGCCGCCCGTCAACCCCTGGAGCGGGACGGGGCGCTGCGCGGCGTCGGCCAGCGCGCGGCGCATGGGCGCGGAGAGGAAGTTGTAGATGTGGCCGGAGACGAACCAGCAGAAGAGGAGGGCGACGAAGATGAAGATGATGGAGCGGATGATGCGGCGGCGCAGCTCGTCGAGGTGTTCGAGGAAGGACATCTGGCCGCCGAGCTGGCGACCTTCCTGCTGCCCGTCCTCGCCGCTGTCCAGAAGGGTCGAAGCCATTTCGTCGGTCGGGGTCTGCTGAAGGCTCGTCGGGTGAGAAGCGCGCGCGCCGCGGCGCTTCAGGAGGCGTTGAGTTCGTCGTCTTCTTTATCGGCCGTCCGCGTCAACGCGCGGCCGGTCGCCACGTCCCACGCGCGCTCGTCGCCGAGCCCCGGCTCGCCCGGGCGTTCGCCCTCTTCGGCCGCGCCGCGCGCGACCGTCGGCCCGTGCGCGGCCGGCCGAGCCCGGGAACCGTCGAAGTCCGACGCGCCCGCGTCGTAGGCCGGGAGCGACGCCGCCGTCTCGACAGACCCGCCTTCGCGGACGGCCGGCGCCGGGTTGCGCCGCTCGATCTCGACCTCGTACTCCCACGTGCGCTTGAAGTCGTCGGAGGCGCGCTTGAACTCGCCGATGGCCTTGCCGACGGTGCGCCCGATCTCGGGGAGCTTCCGCGGCCCGAACAGGACGAGCGCGACGACCGCGATCACCAGCAGCTCGGTCGTGCCGAGGAACTCGAAGACGAGTAGGGGTGTGTGCATAGGAGAAAGGTGAATGGTGAATGGTGAATGGTGAATGGTTAAAACAGGCCCTTACCATTCACCATTTACCATTCACGGATGTTTGTAGTCCGGCGGGTAGTAGATGACCTCGACGGCGCGGCCGCCGACGCCGCTGGTGTAGAAGGAGACGGAGCGGTCGCGGTGCTCCCTGACCGGGCGGCCCTCGCGGCGCGCGGCCTCTTCGAGCGCCTCGCGCGTCTCGACGCGGATGCCGATGTGCTGCGGGTGCTTCGAGCCGGGCGGGAGCAGCGCCACGCCGAAGCCGCGCGCGTCGCGCAGCATGGCCCAGTCCTCGTAGAGCGTCTCGACGCGGAAGCCGAGCCGCTCGTACTCGCGCACGTCCGCCTGCATGTCCTCCGTCCTGACCGCGATGTGGTCCACGGTGCCCTCGACCCGCAACTCTTTCTGCCCTTGCATGAAAGGATTGTACCCCCTCCGCGGGCGCGCGCAAAAGCGAGGGGGGCTTCCTTGACAGGCGAGCGGCGCGTGCGCCAACCTCGCCGCAGTCAAACTTACCTGAAGGGGAAGGGCGAGGGATGGGGAGAGGGCCGCGCATAGTTTCGCTCCTGCCGTCGGCGACCGAGATCGTCTGCGCGCTCGGGCTCGAAGAGAGTCTGGTCGGCGTCACGCACGAGTGCGACTTCCCGCCCACGGTCTTGGGGAAGCCCGTGCTCACCGCGAGCCGCATCTCGCACGCCGAGATGTCGAGCGCGGAGATCGACCACGCCGTCCGCTCGCAGCTCGACGGCCACGGCTCCATCTATAACCTGGACGAACGGCTGCTCGCCGAACTCAAGCCCGACCTCGTCATCACGCAGGAGTTGTGCGAGGTCTGCGCCGTCAGCTACAAGACCGTCGTGCAGGCCGCGCGCCTCGTCGAGTCGGACGCGCGCGTCGTCTCGCTTGAGCCGAACAACATCCAGGACATCTTCGCCAACATACGCACCGTGGGCGAGTTGACGGGCGCGGGCGCGGCCGCCGACGCGCTCGTGCGCGACCTGACCGTGCAGTTGGACGCGCTGGCCGTGCTGCTGACGGAGGTCGAGACGCGGCCGCGCACGCTCGTCCTCGAATGGCTGGAGCCGCCCTTCGCGCCCGGCCACTGGGTGCCCGAGCAGGTCGCGTTCGCGGGCGGCGACGCGCGTTTCGGCGACGCGGGCGGGAAGTCCCGGACGACGACGGCGGAAGAGATTGCCGAATACGCCCCCGAAGTCGTCGTGCTCGCGCCGTGCGGCTACTACAAGGAGGACGTCTTGCGCGCGCTCGGAAGCGCGCGACTGCCGCGCGGCTGGCACGACCTCCCGGCCGTGCGCTCGGGACAGGTCTGGGCCGTGGACGCCACGAGCTACTTCAGCCGCCCCGGCCCGCGCGTCGTCGAGGGCGCCGAGATACTCCTGAAAGTCATCCACCCCGAAATCTTCGGCGAGCCCGACGGAGCGCAGGCCGCGCGCGTCCCCGCCGAGATGATGACGGCTGAATAGACAGGTCAGTACCACCCGCTACAGCGGGCGGTACTGACCTGTCCGCCTGCGAAACTCGTTAATGCGTAAAAGAAACGCGTCAGCACCGACTGATACCGCATCCCCGCCCGCGGGCGCGACGCTGCAAGGCTTCGCCGCGGTCGCGGACGCGGTCGGGGCGACGACGAAGAAGCTGGAGAAGGCGGCGCTGCTCGGCGCGTACTTCGGCGGGCTCGCGGACGAAGACCTTTCCCTGGCGGCGCGCTACTTCGCCGGGCACGTCTTCCCGCTCTACGACGCGCGCACGACGAACGTCGGCGGCGGGATGCTGCGCGACGCCATCTCGGAGGTCACGGGTCTCGAAGTCGAGAACCTGCGCCCGCGCTACGTCCGACTCGGCGACTCGGGCGACGTGGCGTTCGAGGCGTTCGCGGAGACGAAGGGCTCGGTCAGCATCAATCCGACGCACACGCTCGCCGCGACGCAGGCGCTCATCGAGCGTCTGAGCGAGACGCGCGGGACGAAGAACAAGAAGGCCCTCCTGGTCAACGCGCTCGCGGAGGCCACGCCCGCCGAGGCGAAGTACCTCGTCAAGCTGCTCGTCGGCGACCTGCGCATCGGCCTGAAGGAGGGGTTGGTGGAAGACGCCGTCGCGCGCGCCTTCGGCCGGCCGCTGGCGGACGTGGCGCGCGTCAACATGCTCACGGGCGACATCGGCGAGACGGCCGTGCGCGCGCGGCGCGGGGCGCTCGAAGGCGTCCGGATGCGCCTCTTCCACCCGATCAAGTTCATGCTCGCCACGGCCGCCGAGACGGTCGAGGACGTGGCGCGCACGATGCCCGAAGAGTTCTACGTCGAAGACAAGTTCGACGGCATACGCGGGCAGGCGCACGTGCAGGCGGGGCGCGTCGCGCTCTACACGCGCACGCTCGACGAGGTGACGCACCGCTTCCCCGAACTGGTCGAGCCCCTGAAGCTTCTTCCCACGGACGCCGTGCTCGACGGCGAGATCGTGCCCGTCCGCGGCGAGTCCATCCTGCCCTTCCTCGAACTGCAAAAGCGTCTGGGGCGCAAGACCGTCTCGGAGGAGCTGCTGGCGGGCGTGCCCGTCGCCTTCGTCGCCTACGACCTGCTCTACGCCGCGGGCCGTGTGCTGACGGACGCGCCGCTCGCGGAGAGGCGGGCGGCGCTCGAAGCGTTGGTTAGAGACGAGGCGGCCGCGGCCGTGCGTCTGTCGAAGGCGAAGCCGACGAAAGGCGTCGCGGGGCTCGACGAGGAGTTCGAGGCGTCGCGCGCGCGCGGCAACGAGGGGCTGATGATTAAAGACCCGCGCTCGTCGTACAAGCCGGGCAAGCGCGGGCGCGAGTGGCTCAAGCTGAAGAGGGCTCTGGCGACGCTCGACGTGGTGGTGACGGCCGTCGAGGTCGGGCACGGCAAGCGGCGGAGCCTCCTCTCCGACTACA
The DNA here is from genome assembly GCA_036389235.1 of Pyrinomonadaceae bacterium. Taxonomy (GTDB): domain Bacteria; phylum Acidobacteriota; class Blastocatellia; order Pyrinomonadales; family Pyrinomonadaceae; genus QHXN01. Next base: position 5,140 of record DASVQJ010000352.1, read on the forward strand.
CCTTCGCCGTGCGCCGTTCGGAGGACGACCCGGAGCTGCTCAACGTGGGCAAGGCTTACTCGGGCCTGACCGACGTGGAGCTGGCGGAGCTGACCGAGTGGTTCCGCGCGCACACCGTACAGGAGTTCGCGCACGGGCGCGTCCGCGTCGTCGAGCCGAAGGTAGTTTTGGAAGTCACCTTCGACCGCGTGCAGGAGTCGAAGCGCCACAAGAGCGGCTACGCGCTGCGCTTCCCGCGCATCCTCCGCCTGCGCGAAGACAAGACGCCGGAAGAGATCGACACGCTCGACACCGTCCGCCGCATCGCGCGCGAGCTCGCGGGGGGGGAAGGGGAAGAGTCGGGCGACTGACCCGACGCTCGTGGTTGAATAAGGAAGGAGGGGGGACGAAAGGCGGCGTGCCCTTCGTCCCCCCTCCTTCGTCCGTCGGCCGCCCGCGCGGGGCTAGCTCCCGGTGTCCGTCAGGTAGGAGGTGATGCCGGTGTCGGCCGCGGTAAGGGCCGCGGCGAGCTTCTTGGCTTTGGCGGCGTCCTTCTTGGTCTTGGGGTCGTTTGACGACTCGCCCTTGGCCGCCTTCGCCGCCAACAGACTCGCCGCCGTGCGCAGCCCGTTCTGCGCGATGACCAGAGCTAAGGTTAACCTGTCCATAAGGGGATTCTCCTGTCCAAAGGGGTTGAGGACGAGGCGGCCGTGAATGGTTCGACGCGGCCGTCGGGACTGCGTGCGAGGCGCGCCGCGCGCGCCGCAGGTGTGTTCGGCGCGGCAGTATACGACAGTTTGCACGCGGCCTGTCGAATAAAATTAACGCCCGCCGGTGAGGGCGGGCGTCTCTTCTTCGGAACCGTGCGCGGGGGTCAGGGCGAGGAGGTGAGAACGTCTACGAGCCGCGGCGCCTTCCCCTTCGCGCGCTTCAAGGCTTTGCGCATCTCCTTCTCGACTTCGTCTTCGCGCTCGCGCCGCTTCTCCCAAGCCTTCGCACGACGCTCCCCGTCTTCGTCTTCATACACGTCTTCACGCGCGGATTCGACCGCGGCCCGTGCGCGGCGCGTGCGCGTCTCGCGCCGCGCGGCCTTTGTGGTCGCCACGTCTTCGCGCGGGGCGTCCGCGGCTTGAGGTGTCGAGGGCTGCGGCGGCGGCGCCTCCGCCGTCTGCGCGGGGGCGGCCTGCGTCCGTTCCTGAACCTGTTCGACTTCTTGTCCCCGTTCCTCGCGCGGGCTCTGCATGAACTTCGTGGCGACGGCGCCGCCGAGCGCGGCGACCGCGAGCAGCACGACGGCCAGCAGCGCGTTCGCCCAGGAGCGCCGCGGCGTGTGCGCACGCGCCCCGCGTGAAGCGTGCGCTTCGGCGAGCGGCACCACCGGGTGCGCGCGCCGCGCGTCGTCGGCGTCGAAACGCGGCGCGACGAGCGTCGCCTCCGGGTCTTCGCCCGCCGGGTTGAAATTTTCAGGACGCTGTCGCATACGGTCTGGCCTCAAACAGTACGTAAAAGCCTCTCCGCCGTTAATAGAAGCAAAAACGGGGCCGCCCGCGAGGCCCGAAGTTGCCGCTCGGCGACAAAAAAAGGATAATCCAACGCTTCGCCGCGTGGGCCTTTCGGAAGCAGTGCGCGGCGACCTTTTCAGAGATGTACATCCTCGGCATATCGGCCTACTACCACGACTCGGCGGCGTGCCTCGTGCGCGACGGCGAGGTGTTGGCCGCGGCGCAGGAGGAGCGCTTCACGCGCAAGAAGCACGACCACCGCTACCCCACCAACGCCGTCGAGTTCTGCCTCAAGCGGGCGGGCATCACGCCGAAGGAGTTGGGCTACGTCGCCTTCTACGACAAGCCGCTGCTGAAGTTCGAGCGCCTGCTTGAGACCTACATCGACTACGCGCCGCGGGGGCTGCGCTCGTTCCTGATGGCGATGCCGCTGTGGCTGCGCGAGAAACTCTGGATACGCGAGCAGGTGTCGGAGGAGGCGGGCTTCGGGGGCAGGGTGCTCTTCACAGAGCACCACGAGTCGCACGCCGCCTCCGCCTTCTTCCCCTCGCCGTTCGAGTCGGCCGCCGTGCTGACGATGGACGGCGTCGGCGAGTGGGCGACCTCCTCTTACGGCTACGGGCGCGGCAACGAGCTGCACCTCCTGAAGGAGCTGCACTTCCCGCACAGCCTGGGCCTACTCTACTCGGCCTTCACATACTACACAGGCTTCCGCGTCAACTCGGGCGAGTACAAGGTGATGGGGCTCGCGCCCTACGGCGAGCCCCGTTACGTCAAGCTCATCCTCGACGAACTCGTAGACCTCAAGGAGGACGGGAGCCTCCGCCTCAACATGAGGTACTTCAACTTCGCCGCGGGCCTGACGATGACCAACGGCGCGTTCGACCGCCTGTTCGGCGGGCCGCCCCGCAAGCCCGAGGGCGAGGTGACGCGGCGCGAGATGGACCTGGCGCGCTCGGTGCAGGAGGTGACCGAGGAGGCGATGCTGCGCATGGCGCGCCACGTCCATCGAGAGACCGGCGAGAAGAACCTCTGCCTCGCCGGAGGCGTCGCGCTCAACTGCGTCGGCAACGGGCGCATCCTGCGCGAAGGGCCTTTCGAGCGGGTCTGGATTCAGCCGGCCGCGGGCGACGCGGGCGGCTCCTTAGGCGCGGCGCTGTCGGCCTGGTATCAGTACCTCGGCAACGAAAGGCGGGTCGAGGAGGTCTGCCGCGGCGGCGCCGACGGCATGAAGGGTTCCTACCTCGGGCCGGAGTTCTCCGGTGACGAGATAGAAGAGTCGCTCGTGACGCTCGGCGCGCGCTACAGGAAGGTTCCGCGTGCGGAGTTGGCCGAGACGGTCGCGCGCCTGCTCGCGGAGGAGAAGGTTGTCGGCTGGTTCCAGGGGCGGATGGAGTTCGGCCCGCGCGCCCTCGGCGCCAGGAGCATCCTCGGCGACCCGCGCTCGCCGCGGATGCAGTCGCAGATGAATTTGAAGATTAAGTTCCGCGAAAGCTTCCGCCCCTTCGCCCCTTCGGTGCTGCGCGAGCGCGTCCACGAATACTTCGAGCTCGACGCCGATTCGCCCTACATGCTGCTCGTCGCGCCGGTGCGCGCGGGGCTGCGGCGCGAGACGGCGGAAGAAGAGCAAGGGCTCTTCGGCATCGACCGGCTGAACGTGCCGCGCTCGAACATCCCCGCGGTGACGCACGTGGACTTCTCGGCGCGCGTCCAGACCGTGCGGCGCG
>DASVQJ010000353.1:0-18887 GCA_036389235.1 Pyrinomonadaceae bacterium
GGCCGACCTTAAATGGTCGGCCGGCCCCCTCTGATTTTGTGACCCTTGTCGGCCCGGGGCGCGGGCGCTGCGCGAACGAGGCGCGCGCGGGAGGCGTAATGTACAATGAGCCCCCGCACTCCCGACGGGCTGTTTTTCCTACGTCCAATTTGGATTAGACTAGGCGCGGCTCCGCGCGCCCGAACATGAGACTGACTCCCCGCACCAACGTCGCACACTACCGCATCATGGAAGCCCTCGGCGCGGGCGGCATGGGCGCCGTCTACAAGGCTTACGACGAGAAGCTGCAACGCGTCGTCGCGCTCAAGCTCCTGCCGCCCGAGTTCACACAGCACGAGGATCGCCGCCGCCGCTTCCTGCAAGAGGCACGCGCCGCCTCCATCCTCAACCACCCGCACATCCTCACCGTCTACGAGTTCGGCGAGGACGGCGGCCACCCCTACATGGCGATGGAGTACGTCGAGGGCGAGACGCTGCGCCAGAAGATCAAGGGGCGCCCGCTCCCGACGGCCGAGGCGCTGGGCCTCGCCATACAGATAGCCGAAGGGCTCGCCAAGGCGCACGAGGCCGGCGTCGTCCACCGCGACCTGAAGCCCGAGAACCTGATGGTCAGCCGCGACGGCTACGTCAAGATTCTCGACTTCGGCATCGCCAAGCTCGTCGCGCCGAAGCGCCGCCCGGCCCCGGCCGACAGCGCGCAGAAGACGCTCGTCCGCGTCGATACGGAGACGGGGACGGTGTTGGGCACGGTCAACTACATGTCGCCCGAGCAGCTCCTCGGGCAGCGCGTAGACCTGCGCTGCGACATCTTCTCGTTCGGCGTCGTGCTCTGCGAGATGCTGACCGGCTCGTGCCCCTTCGCGTGCGACAACCAGATCGACACGATGCACGCCATCCTCCACGAGGAGCCGCGGCTGCGCGACGCCGTCAGGTCTCAGCTTCAGCCCGAGCTGTTCCGCATCCTCAACAAGGCGCTCGACCGCCAGCCGAAGCTCCGCCACCAGACGGTCGCGGAGCTGTGCGCCGAACTCAAAGCCTTCAAGCGCGAGCTGGAACTCGGGCAGGCCGCGCCCACGCTGACGAAGACGAAGCTCGTCCTCCGGCGCGTCACGACGCTCCCGCGCGCGCGCGGGATAGATTACGAGAAGGAGCTGAACGAGGCGCAGTACAGGGCCGTGACGACGACCGAAGGGCCGCTCCTCGTCGTCGCCGGGGCGGGGACGGGGAAGACGCGCACGCTCGTCTACCGCGTGGCGCGTCTGATCGAGACGGGCGCGCGGCCCGAGTCCGTCCTGCTGCTCACCTTCACGCGGCGCGCGGCCGCGGGGATGCTCGCGCGCGCCGCGGGCCTGGCGGACGCGCGCTGCCAGCGCGTCTCGGGCGGCACGTTCCACAGCCTCGGGCACGGCGTGCTGCGCAGGCACGCCGAGGCGGCCGGCGTCTCGCGCAACTTCACCGTGCTCGACCCGGGCGACACCGAAGACCTCATCGACCTCCTGCGCCGCCGGCTGCACGTGACGCGCGACCGGCACTTCCCGCGCAAGCGCACCATCTGCTCCATCTTCAGCATGTCGGTCAACAAGGACTGCACGGTCGAGGAGGTGCTCAAACAGTCGTACCCGCACTTCCTCGACGAGCTGGCCGCGCTGGAGGAGCTTTATAAATCCTTCGAGGAGTTCAAGCGCGCGCGCCACCTGCTCACGTACGACGACCTGCTGCTGCGCCTGCGCGAGGCCCTGGAAGCGAACCCGGAGCTGTGCCGGCTGCTCTCCGAGCAGTACCGCTACATCATGGTGGACGAGTACCAGGACACGAACCGCCTCCAGGCGCGCATCGTGCGCCTGATGACGGCGACGCACGACAACGTCGCGGTCGTCGGCGACGAGTGCCAGTCGATCTACTCGTTCCGCGGCGCGAGCCACCGCAACATGCTTGAGTTCCCCGAACTCTTCCCCGCCGCGCAGGTCATCAAGCTGGAGGAGAATTTTCGGAGCACGCAGCCCGTCCTGGACGTGGCGAACGCCATCATCTCCGACGCCGAAGAGGGCTACGGCAAACACCTCTTCTCGCGCGTGGACGACGCGGGCGAGCCGCCGGTGCTGGTGAGCGCGCGCGACGAGAACGAGCAGTCGCGCTTCGTCGCCGAGCGCATCGAGGAGCTGCGCGCGGCGGGCGTGCCGCTCTCGGAGATTTCGGTGCTCTTCCGCGCCGGCGCGCACTCCTTCGACCTGGAGATCGAGCTGGGCAAGCACGGCATCCCGTTCCGCAAGTACGGCGGCATCAAGTTCGCCGAGTCCGCGCACGTCAAGGACGCGCTGGCCTTCCTGCGCGTGGTCTCGAACCCTTCGGACACGCTCTCCTGGTTCCGCACGCTGAAGCTGCTCGACCACATCGGCGACGCGACGGTCAACCAGATACTCGAACACCTCGGCGTCGAGCGCAGGGACTTCCGCGCGGCGAAGACGAAGGAGGCGCTCTTCCGAAAGCTGTACCGCTTCCCGGCGCGCGCGGCTTACAAGGAGCAGTTGGCGAAGCTCGCGCGGCTGCTCGGCGGGCTGCTGGAGATCAAGTCGCCGGGCGCGCAGCTCTCGTCCGTGCTGCGCTTCTACCGCCCCATCCTGCGCGCGCGCTACGACGACCACCCGCGGCGCGGGCGCGACCTCGAACACCTCCAGGCAATCGCGAAGCGTTACAAGGGCTCGGCCGAACTGCTGGCGGACGTGGCGCTCGACCCTTCGGACGCGACGCAGAACGGCGCGCGCGAGCGCGGCGGAGGGTACGTCACGCTCTCGACCGTGCACTCGGCGAAGGGCCTGGAGTGGGACGCCCTGTTCGTGATCTGGATGACGGACGGCTGGTTCCCCTCGTCGCGCTCGTACGACGAGTTCGAAGACCTTGAGGAGGAGCGGCGGCTGCTCTACGTGGCGACGACGCGCGCGCGCCGATACCTCTACTTCGTCTACCCGCAGGCCGCGCCGCGCGGCGCAGAGGGCGACGCCCTCCCCGCCGTCTCGCGCTTCCTCGAACCGATCCCCGACGCGGTTCTCCCGCGCGCCTCACTCTCGCTCGACTGACGGGCGCGGCGGCGCCCCGCAGCCGGGGCTTCCGTCTCAACGACCCTTCAACGCTTCTTCGCTCTGCGTCCGCCGGGCGGAGGCGGGGGCGGCGGCGGTAGTTTGATGTCGCAGGTGGAGGCGGGGATTGTGCCCTGGACTGGCGGCTCCGGGAAGTACTGCGTGACGACCTGCACCTGCTCGGCGATATCGTCGTTGGCGATGAGCTGGATCAGCTTCAACGACTCGTCGATGCCCGAGGAGACGCCACCGCCCGTCACCCTGTTCCCGTCAACCTTGTACCGCGGATAGTCCGGGACGACCGTCACACCCTTGATGGTGCTGAGGCAGGGAATCATCGACCAGTGGGTCGTGGCCTCGTAGCCGTCGAGCAGGCCGGCGTTGGCGAGCAGCATGGCCCCCTCGCAGACGGACGTGACGTACTCGGCGCCCGGGGCCTGCTGGCGCAGGAAGTTGATGTAGTCGGCGTCGCCCATCATCTTCCGCGTCGTCGTGTCGTCGGCGCCGGGCACCCAGATTAACTGCGCCTGTCTCTTCGGGCGGCCGGCCTTCTTGCCGTTGTAGTAGGCGAACGACCTGTCGGGCGTCAGCTTCGGGCCGGCGTGGGTCTTGACCACGCGCCCCTTCGCCTCGACCAGGTTGATCGTGACCTTTCTCTCCTTCCAGAAATAGCCCATCCAGTAGAACATCTCGCACGCGGAGGTCACGTCGAAGAGGTTCACCTGTTCGTAGATGGGGATGATGATGTGAAAGGCCGAAGTCTTCTTAGGCATCTTGTCTGCTCCTGTCGGGACCGCGTGTGTGCTGACGACTTTGGCGGTGAGGGTCGGGCGCGAGCGACTGCTCCGCCGGGTCAAACGCAGAGGGCCGCGAGGAGGACTCACACTACTTTCGCGGCCGTCTCCTGTCAAGACAATTCCTACAAGGCACGACGTTTCCCGCGTTTGACGAATCTTCGGCGACGTTTCGAAAAAACTCTTGACTACGTACGTTAACAAGCATATTGTGAGTCCGCTCAAACGGATGTAACTCATGCCGACGGACGCCCTCTGTCGGTCTCCATTTAATTCCCAACTACGTTTTATTAATACCAGGATTTTTGACCGAGTCTCGACCCGTCGGGTGAAAGGGCTCGGTTGACAATGAGCCTGCTGGGAGTGGCCCCTCTTTACCGCGCGCGCGCAGAGGTCTGGCGACGCACGCGTCGGTTTCAGTTCGGACTGGTTTCGGCGGACTCGGCCGGGGCCGTCGGCGTCCCGGCGCGGGGGCGCGTGTGGGGACGCCCGTAGGGTTGAGGGACGATAGCGAAAGGAGAAGGGTTATGCCTGATTGGACTGTAAGGATCGTTCCGGCGAGCACCGGCGGCGCGAAGTTCTCGCCCTCGGCGCTACAGACGCAGCAGGACGACCTCGTCATCTGGAACAACACCACCAACGAGACCCACCAGCCGTGGCCCACCGACGACGAATATAACCCGCTCGACGTGTCGAGGACTTCGGACCAGTACCTGTCCGACGAGATACCGGCGGGCAGGTCTTCGCGCCCGAGCTACGACGTGGCGCAGCCCTCCGGAACCCCGGCCAACTGGACGGTCTACTACTACTGCGCGACGCACCCGGAGAGGACAAACGAGCGCGGCGTCATCCTCGCGCAGGAGACGCCGGTGACCCCGGCAGAGACAGACAGTTGAGTCGCGGCGCCCCCACGCGCGCGGCCGCCGCGGCCGGCCACGCCTTGCGTGGCGCCGGCCGCGTGGTGTCCGGACTCCCGCGAGTCCGTTCGAGTTCAGACTGCCAAGGCAGTGAAGGAGGGATCGCGATGTGCCTGCCCGTGTTGAAGCTTCACGCGTCAGTTGAGAGTCAAAGTCCCGCGCGCGGGCCGCGCCGCAGGAGTGCCGCCCCGCGCTGGCTGTCGGCCGCGCTGCTCGTCGCCGCGGCGCTCGCGTCGCAGGCGTTGACGGCGAGCGCGCAGACGCCTTCGCCCACGCCGTTCGGCCAGTGCCCGCCCAGCATGGCGGCGGGGCAGCCCTTCTTCCGGGTGCCCGAGATCGCCGCGCAGGGCGGCAAGCTGAGCGGGACGGTCATGCTCGGCAGCGAGGAGCGCTGGATGACCAACCGCCTCCCCATCATGATCGACGGCAACCAACTCTTCATCCCGACCAACCAGACCCAGTCGCAGTGCTTCCCGCAGTTCGTCCGCTACTTCACGGGGCTCAAGACGGTCCAGTACCAGAGCGACTCGACGGGCGCCGTCACGGCCGTGCCCTACGAGCCGAAGCCGGCCGACGCGGGCTACCCGCTGCCGCAGCCGGGCCCGACCCTACGCGCGCGCGTCGGCAACCTCGTCCAGCTCACCTTCATCAACCAGATCAACCCTTCCGACTTCGGCGACTCCATCGACCGCGGCGAGACGGGGCGCGGCGGCGGCTGCGACGAGAGCAGCGTGGGCTATCCCGGCAACGACCCCAAGGGCGACAAGTACCCGGACTGCTTCCACGGCTCCAGCACCGGCAACATACACTTCCACGGCACGCACACCAACCCGAACACGACCGGCGACAACGTCTTCATCGAGGTGCGCCCGTCGCTGCGCGAGAACAACCGCCCCATCGTCACGCCGAACCGGGTCGAGGCGTGGTTCAACGACTTCTACGCGCGCTGCGAGCAGGAGCTGAGCCGCGGCCCGCTGCGCGAGTGGCCGACGAGCTGGGCCGACATGCCGAAGCAGTGGACGGACGACCAGGAGGCGTTGCTCAGGCGTTACGACGCGCAGCTCGTCAAGGACTACGGCACGGGCGTCAAACAGCTCTGGCCGGTGGACGCGGCGCAGATCAAAAAGGGCGCGTGGCCGCAGTACTACCTCGGCGCGTTCCCCTACTGCTTCCGCCTGCCCGAGTACACCTCGCCGTCCTGGCCGCCGGCCGCGGCGCCGGCCAAGCCGGTGATGGGCGGCGCGGGCACGGCCGAGGCCGGCCACGAAGGCATGAACATGGGCGGCGGCGAAGACACGGCCGGGGGCGGGCACGGCTCCGGCCGCCCCCTCCTGATGGGGCAGGCGCCGGGCACGCACTGGTATCACGCGCACAAGCACGGCTCGACCGCCATCAACGTCTCGAACGGCATGACCGGCGCGTTCATCATCGAGGGCCAGTACGACGACGACCTCAACAATTGGTACGGCGCGGGCTGGACGCGGACGCAGCCGCTGATGATCGTCAACCAGCTCGGCGTCTCGCCGAACCTGCTGCGCGGCCCCGGGAGCCAGCAGGACAAAGGCCCCGACTTCTCCGTCAACGGGCGGCCGAAGCCCTCGCTCGACATGCGCCCCGGCGAGGTGCAGATGTGGCGCATCGTCAACACCTCGGGGCGCGCCGCCATGTACTTCGAGGGGCTGCCCGCCGGCTTCGAGGTGAGGCAACTGGCGCAGGACGGCGTGCAGTTCAGCGACGTCAACTACAAGCGGCGGGCCTTCAAGAACATCACGGTCGCCTCGGGCAACCGCGTCGACCTGCTGGTCAAGGCGCCGGCCGCGGCCTGCGCGACGGCGGGCGGGTGTAAGTACGACGTGCTGGTGAAGAACATCGTCGACCCCGCCGACCTGCTGCCCGGGAAGAAGCAGGCGCGGCCGCTCACGCTGCTGACGGTCAACGTCACGGGCGCGGCGGTCGACCCGAACTCGAACCAGGCGAAGTTCATCCCGAACGCCCCGACCTTCCCGACGTTCCTCAAGGACATCGCCGACGACGAGATCAAGGGGACGAAGGAGCTGGTCTTCGCCTCCACGCCGCCGAACAACCCGCCCACGACGCCGGGCATGCACACCATCGACCACAAGAAGTTCGACGGCGAGGTCGGCGAGGTCGTGCTGCTCAACACGGCCGAGGAGTGGAAGGTGGTGAACGAGACCTTCGGGCCGAAGATCGCCCACCCGTTCCACATCCACATCAACCCGTTCCAGGTCACGGAAATCTTCGACCCGAACGAGAACATTAACGTCACCATCCCCGACCCGAAGAACCGCGGCCAGATGACCACGGTCACCGTGCCGCACTACGTCTTCGACAGGAGCGCCCTCGACAAGCGCCCCGCGGTGGCGGCCAAGCAGTGCCTGCTCGACCCGTTCGCCGGGCGCGACACTTGGAAGCCCTGCGGCCCGGCCTTCGTGAACAAGGACAACATCTGGTGGGACGTCTTCCCCATCCCCTCCGGGCAGAAGGTGACGACCTCGCGGAACGAGATCGACCCGACGACCAAACAGCCCGTCATCGACCCGACCACGAAGCAGCCGAAGAAGGTGGTGGTGAACGTGCCCGGCTACTTCAAGATGCGCAGCCGCTTCGTCGACTACCCCGGCTTCTACGTGCTCCACTGCCACATCCTGGCGCACGAAGACCGCGGCATGATGACCATCGTCGAGGTCGCGCCCGCGCGCACGCCCTACTCGCACAACTAGCTTGCAACGCGGAAGCATGTGCGCCGAACGTCGGGCCGTAAGGCTGCCGCCCGCGGCCCGACGTTCGGCGCTCATGCTTCCCACTTCCGATCGGGGGTGAGCCAACGATGTCAGAGCAGCCGCAAGACAAACAGCCGCAGGCCGCGTCGCGGTACGAGCGCGTCAGGCAGATTCTCGACGCCGCGCAGGGGAGCGCGAGGCCCAGCTACCAGGGGCTCGGGCTCTTCTGGAACCTGCCGCTCGACAGGTTCCTGACCGCGACGCTCTACGGCATCCGGTTAATCGCGCCGCCGCGCGAGCCGGACGACTGCGACGACATCATCAACCCGACGCCCGGGCGCTCCTGCTGTTCGGACGACGAGCCCGCGGAGGCCGCGCCGCCGCCCCCGGCGCCCGCGGAAGGGGGCCACACCTGCTGCGGCCCGAAAGAGTCTCCCGGCGGCGGGGGCGGGGGCAGGGGCGGGGGCCTCGGGGGCTCGAAGTCCTCCAAAGGGCGGGGCGCGGAGTCGGGCCTGATTAAAGGTCTGAATGGGGAGTTCCCCTTCGACAACACGCAGTTCCCGCCGCTGCCGTGGGGCGGGCAGAGGGTCTCGTCAACCGACATCATCTTCATCCAGAGCTGGATCGACGACGGCTGCCCCGAATCCGACTCCGACGCGAAGACCCTTTCGCTCGCGCAGGTGAACCTGCCGCTCGTGAAGGCACGCGCGCAGGGCTTCGAGGAGCACCCGCTCTCGACCAGGTCGGTCAACGACTTCAGCACAGATATCAACAAGACCAAAGTCCGCAAGAACGTCGAGTGCCTGAGTCCCGAAGAGAAGGCGAGGCTGCGCGCCGTCATCCGCAAGATGCGGTGCTACGACGCCTTCCACCAGTACGACCAGCGCAGCTTCCGCTACTGGGCCGACATCCACGCCAACAACTGCCAGCACGGCTGGGAGCAGTTCCTCCCCTGGCACCGCCTCTACCTCTACAACTTCGAGCAGCAGATGCAGGACTTCGACCCGACGGTGACTCTCCCCTACTGGGACTGGCCCATGTACCGCGAGAACGTCCTGAAATCCATCAGCGACATGGGCGATAAGGCCCAAGACAACGGCATCGTCCCCTCCCTGTACCGCTGCTGGGTGGACGAGGGGATGATTAAAAGACTCCAGGGGCGGATTCCCGCGGAGACGCTGGCGAGTCTCAGTAAGGTCGTCGGCACGGAGTACAGCTCGGGCAGCCGGCTCTACGCCGCCGCCGGGCTGACCTACGGCGCGGACACGGGCGCCGACACACTCATCAAGGCCGAGCTGGAGCGTGTGAACCCCCTGTGGGTCTGGAACCGCTGGCCGGGCGGCGACTCCACCATCATCTTCCACGCGTGGCCGCGGCCCGAGGACGTGACGAACATTCTTCACATCAAGAGCTTCTTCAACTTCGGCAGCGGCCCCGAAAGCAACCACTTCTTCGGCGCCTGCGAGAACATCCACAACCTGATACACAACTTCTCGGGCGGCACCAACCCCCACGCCGACCTCCCCCGCGAGCCGCATTACGGGCTGATGGTCTCGGCCGGGACGACCGCCCAGGACCCGATCTTCTGGGCGCACCACTCCAACGTTGACCGCCTCTATTCGGAGTGGCAGGGGCTCCACCCCGGCGGCGGCCCCGACAACCCCGGCGACGTGCTCGCCCCGTGGCGCAACCACGTCGAGGATGTGTCGGCCATCAGCGACCTCGGCTACGAGTACATGAAGTCCTCCTACGTCTTCGAGACCGCCAACGACGTGGCGCTCGTCAACTTCAAGTCGGCGGCGGCCGCCGTCCACCCGGCCGTCCTCGAACGCCACAGCCGCGCCGAGATACGCCTGCACAAGGTTCAGTACTCGACCGCGGGCGGCGCCTTCATCCGCGTCTTCCTCAACCAGCCCGACGCGGACGCGAACACCCCGACGCGCGGCAACGACCACTTCGTGACGCAGGTCGCGACCTTCTCGGGCGAGTGCATCGGCGGCCCCGGCCACTGCGACGTGCCGCCGGAGTCGCGCCGCAAGTACGACCTGCGCCCGCGCCACCGCAAGACGCCCGGCAACTTCCGCATCGACGCGACCGAGGCCGTCAGCAGGCTCACCGAGCAGGGCGAGACCGAGTTCCGGGTCAACCTCGTCGTGCTCGACATCGACGGCAAGCCGAAGCAGGACGCCCTCTGGATGGACGGCGTCTCGCTCATCTTCAAGGACTAGGACGGCAGACCCCGGAGGAGACCCCGCGATGAGACTCAAGATTCACCCCGCCATCGGGATCGCGCGCGTCGGCGACAGCCCCGACGGCTTCTACCTCGCCCCCGAGCAGGCCGGGCAGCTCCCCAACGAGCTGAACCCGGACGGCACCGAGCAGCCCGTCACGAAGTTCAAGGACGGCCAGGGCCGGGTCAAGCGGCAGGCCGCGCGCTTCCACGTCTTCGCCTACGACGACAAGGAGTTGAAGGCGGGCAAGGAGATCAAGGTCGGCGAACTGCTCACGGTCGTGGATCAGAGTTTCGGGCAGAAGCTGGCCGGCTACGTCGTGGACATCGAGTGGACGGTCTACCTCGCCAACAAGAAGGCGAGCTGGTACCAGTTCAAGCAGCTCGACGGCGAGCACGGCTACGCCGACGACCACCCGCTGCGCAACGCTGACATCACCGACCCCGACGCGCGCCAGCAGCTCATCATCGACCCCGGCCCGAAGACCGTCAGCCACGAGGACAAGAAGCAGCGCGCGGCGCAGTTCGCGCGCGGGGCCAACCCCGGCTACACGCAGTCGTTCCCGCCGCCGCTCTCGCCCAACCCCATCGACACGCTCGGCGAGCTGCGGGCCGTCGAGCAGGAGAAGCACCTCCGCCTCCTCGTGCTCGGGGGGCACGGCAACTCGGGCTCCTACCTGACCGGCTTCGGCCAGCCCGTCATCCACCACTACGCCAACAACGAGGGCTGGTTCGACGACGTGTCGGACGGCCCCGTGATGGCGCGCGTCAAGTGCAAGATTCACACCGTGGACGACGAGAAGCCCGACCCCACATGGGATCAGAGGAAGTTCTTCTGGGTCGAGGTGGAGGCCCCGGCGTGGTGCGTCGTGGGCTACCCGCGCTACGTGCCGCAGATCATGGACATCGTGACGATGGACGAGGTCGCCTACGACGTGGCCGTCCGCGAGTTCGGCTACGACACCTACATGTTCGGCACGTCGCCCTTCGTGGGCCAGGCCCCGCCCGACCCGACGGAGGCCAAGAAGCTGACGGAGTGGCGCGAGAAAGCGGGCTGGAACCCCGACTACTACCCATACTTCTACCGCGACATCTGGCCCATCCTCCAGCGCCCGCAGAACTTCCAGTTTGTCTTCGACCTCTTCGGCGGCGACCCGCACAACCCCACGCCCGGCCTGGGGATGAACTTCGACCCGAACATCCTCTCCGTCCCGCCCTCCGAAGGCGAAGACCCGAACTTGAAGGCCACGCGGGAGCGCTACCGCATGCGCATCTGGAACGCGCTGAGGAAGCCGGGCCAGGAGAACACCTACCAATACCCGAACGACCCGGCGATGCCGGAATTCCTCTACGTCCTGATGCCCTTCCTGTGCGGCGACAACCCGATCTCGAACACCGTCCCGTCGAAGTTCCTCCGGCTCACCGACACGCAGCTCTTCATCATCGGGCAGTGGGCGCAGGGTAAGTTCATCAACGAGCAAGACGAGGGCATCCCCACCACGCCCCCCGAGCAGTCTTCGCTGACGGGCACGGACATCGACCGCGGCGTCCTCAGCAACGCCCTGGGCGGCTCCTTCTGCCCGGGCGGCGAGGCCGCCTGGATCGTCCGCAACCCGGCCATCTACTCGGAGCCGTTCCGCATCAAGCACAGCCCATACTTCTCGCTCCGGGTGCTCAACTCCTGGCAGACGCAGGCGCTCTACGCGGCCGGCACCACCCCCGACCCGCCCGACGCCGGCACCATGAGCATCGGGCTGGAGCCGGGCGACCTCACGAAGTACAGCGCCGTGCCCTGGCAGTCGGACTTCAACGAGTGCTCGACGCAGTCCACCGACACCACCTACGAGCAGTGGAACCAGATTAATTTGCAGAGCGTGGGTGACCCGGAGAAGCAGGTGCTCAAGACGACCTACTGGTGGCCCGCGCACCGCCCGATGAAGGTCTTCAATCAGCAGAACAACCAGATCGCCTGGTCGCTCGGCATCCCGCAGACTAACGCCGGCGACCTCAAGATGGTGACGGCCTGGAAGGATCTGGGGTTCATCAAAGAGAACCCTGATTACCAGACCAACGGCGACCCCCAGTTCTATCAGGTCGAACGCAACGACCAGAACATCTGAAACGGGGAGTGACCCATGAGCACAGAACCAAACGGCGTCCTGATCGGCACCTGGACGTACCGCAGCTTCCTGAACGACCCCGACCTCTCCACGCAGTTCAACGACCTCGAATTCGGCCGCGCCAACATCCGCATCGACCCCGCGCCGATGAACGAGTTCAAGGGGCTCCTCTACGGCCCGGGCTTTAAGCTCAACCTCAAGGGCTCGACCACCTACGGCAACCCCTTCACCGTGCGCTTCCAGGGGACGGGCCAGGTGGGCGGCGAGGAGTGGGTCTACGACTACGTCGGCTACGTCGTGCGCCCCTGGCCCAACGGCGCCGACCAGCGGATGGCGATGGTCGGCTCCATCGTCCGCACCGTCCCGCACAAGAGCGGCTCGGGCGGCGTCTCCCCGGCAGGCGTCGTCTGCTCCTGGATCGCCGTCCGGCAGGACGACCCCGACGAGTGAGACCTTGAACGGAAAGGCGTCCCCGCCACCCCTCTCAACCATGCAACCCGGATGAGCCCGCAGGGCAAAACCTTCTGCCACGACGTGGTGATTCTCGGCGGCGGCCCGGCGGGCGCGGCCGCCGCGCTCTCGCTGCGCCGGCACGCGCCGTCTCTGTCGGTCGCGCTCGTCGAACAGACGGGCTACGACGCGCCCCGCGTCGGCGAGACGCTCCCGCCGACGGTGCGGGGCGTCCTTGAGCAGTTGGGAGTGTGGGAGACCTTCGTCGGCGAGGGGCACGTCGCCGCCTACGGCACGCGTTCGGCGTGGGGCTCCGACGAGCTCTTCGACAACGAGTTCATCTACCACCCCGCCGGCCGCGGCTGGCACCTCGACCGCAAACGCTTCGACCGGATGCTCGCGCGCGAGGCGGGGCGCCGGGGCGTCACCACATACTCGGGCTACAAGTTCACGGGCTCAAGTCAGAACGCAGGCGGCGGCTGGCTGCTGCAAGCCAGGGCGGGGCGGGGAGGCGAGGTCGGCATCGAAGCCGCCTTCGTCATCGACGCCACCGGACGCCGCGCGGCCTTCGCCGGCCAGCGCGGCGTCCGGAAGGTTCTGCTCGACAGGCTGCTCGGCATCTCCGTCACTTTCGGCGCGCGCGAAGCCGGGCACCTCGTAGACACCTACACGCTCGTCGAAGCATGGGAAGAGGGCTGGTGGTACTCGGCGCTCCTGCCCGAAGAGAAGGTCGTCGTCTTCTGCATGAGCGACGCGGACATCTGGAAGAGACACGGGCCGAACTCGGCGGACGCCTGGCTCGGACTGCTGGAACAGACCCGCCACACGAAAGGGCGCGTGCGGCACGCGACGCCGCTCGGCGCGCCCGCCGTCCACGCGGCCCACACGCACCGCCTGGAACGCGTGACGGGCGACGGGTGGCTCGCCGTCGGCGACGCGGCGACGACGTTCGACCCGCTCTCCTCGCAGGGCATCCTGAAGAGTCTGCGCTCGGGCGTCCTCGCCTCCTACGCCGTCGCCGACTACTTCAAAGGCTCCGCGACGGGGCTCGAAAAGTACGAAGCCCTCACGTCGCGCGAGTTCGAAGACTACCTCTCCACGCGGGCCGACTTCTACGGGCGTGAGCGGCGCTGGGAGGACTCGCCCTTCTGGCTGAGGCGCCGCGGGGAGATCACCCTCGCCCCCGGCGAACTGCTCCACATAAGCGAGAAGGCCGCGGACGACGCGGCCTTCGACAAACTATCCATGCACCTCCCGGCGCAAGACCTCAAGCTGCTCTGCCGCCTCTGCGAGGCCCCGCGCCGTGCGCAGGATGTCGTGACGGACTTCAAAGCCCGGAGCGGCTTCGCCCCCGACCGCCGAATCATCCTCGCCCTCCAGTACCTCGTCGAGGAGGGCGTCATCCGGCCCGCGGCCGTTTAAACCTCAGGCGAAGCTCGCCCAGCACGCCACCGTCTGAACCGAGGTGCGCTCGACGGCCACGCGGCCGAGCTGCTCAAGCTCGCGCGCGTAGATGCGCCGCAGGAGTCGCCTCAACACGAACCGCTCGGCGACCCCGAGCAGCCCGCCGGCCGAGGTCAGCGCCGTGCTGATGGTCACCTTCGCGCCCGACCCCTCGGGCTCGACGGTGAAGGTCGTGACCGGGCCGCCACCGCCCGTGTCCGTCTCGACGAGCACGCGGCCCCTTTCGGGTTCGCTGACGGCGGCGCGCAGGACGCGCGTCTGGCCGAGCACGCGCATCTGGAAGCGGATGACGGTGCCCTCGCCCCGCCCGCCCTGCTCGACCTCAAGCCACTCGAAATACTGGCGCGGCAGAATGTGCGGGTGGCCGTTGCGGTAGTCCGCGATGATGCCGTAGACGACGTCGGCCGCCGCCCCCACCCGCGCCGACGCGTTGACCGTGAAACTCTTTCCCATCTGAACCTCCCGCCGGGACAAGCGCCCCCGACACCTGTAACGCGAGATTCGTCGGCGCCGCGGATCACGCCCGGGCGGAAGTTTTTCGGGTGCCCCTGTGGTTAAATGACGAGACGCCGGAAATAATTGAAGGGATGATACGCGATGACGGACGAACAACTGATAGAAGAGCTGCGCGCGGCCACGCGCGGACTGACGTACATGAGCGAGTCGGATTATCCGTTCGAGGTTTTCAACTGGGGCGCCGCGGGGCCGACGCACGAGTTCCTGCGCGGGCTGGCCGGGGAGGCTTCCGACGTGCCGGTCGAGACGAAGACCGCGGCCGACTTCTTCCGCGTCGCGGCGTCGGAGGCGGAGTGGAAGAACGCGGAGCAGATAAAAGAGGCGCGCAGATTCCAGTCGCTCCTGCGCCTGCTCGAACAGAATTTAAACGACCTCAAGGTCTACCGCGTCGGCGCCGTCAACATCCCCGTCTACGTCGCCGGCCGTTCCGCCTCGGGCAACTGGCTCGGCGTCTCGACGCGCGTCGTGGAGACTTAACCCCGCCCGTTCGGGCCGCCTTCGTGGGAGGGCGCGTCGCGGGGCAGCTCGACGGTGAAGGTCGTGCCCTCGTTCGGGGCCGAGCGGACGCTGACCTCGCCCCCGTGCGCGCGCGCGAGGTGCTTGACGATGGCGAGCCCGAGCCCCGTCCCACCCAGCTCGCGCGAGCGCGCCCGGTCTACGCGGTAGAAGCGCTCGAAGATGCGCGGCAGGTGCTCGGCCGGGATGCCCTCGCCCGTGTCCTCGACGCTGACGAGGTCGCGCCCGCGGCGCTCGTGTCTGACGCGCACCGTCCCGCCCCGCCGGCTGAACTTGATCGCGTTCTCGACGAGGTTCAGGAGCATCTGTTCGAGCCGCCGCGCGTCGGCGCGGACTGTCGCCTCGGGCGAGACCTCGTTGACGAGCGTGACGCCGCAGCCTTCGGCCTTCGAGGCCAGCGCGTTGAAAATCTCGCGGACGAGTTGATGCAGACGCGCCTCGCGCACCTCCAAGTCCAGCGCCCCCGACTCGATGGCCGACAACTCCATGATGTCCTCGATGAGCGAGCGCATGCGGCCGGCGTTGCGCCCGATGATCTGGACGAAGCGGCGCGCGTCCTGCCCGTCTTCGAGCGCGCCGTCCTGTAGCGTCTCGGCGAAGGTGATGATGGAGGTGAGCGGCGTGCGCAGCTCGTGCGAGACGTTGGAGAGGAACTCCTGGCGCACCCGCTCAAGCCGTTCGAGCCGCGTGATGTCGAAGAAGACGCCGACGGCCCCGCGCACGTCGCTGCCGTAGACGACCTCGCGCTGGCGCAGGGGGGCGACGTGCAGGTCGTAGACGCGCCCGTCCCCGCCGCCGCCGGCCCCGACCTTGACCTCCGCGCGCTCGCCGCGCGCGACGGCGGCGGCGAAGGCCGAGTAGATGGCGGGGTTGCGCGTCAGGTCGCTCAGACGCCGCGGGCTCAGGGCGTCGGCGCCGCCCTGCCGGAAGGCCGCGCGGGCCGAGTTGTTGAGCGCGACGACGCGCATGGCGTTGTCGATGATGACGACGGCCTCGCGCATGCTGTCCATCGTCACTTCGAGCAGCGCGGCCGCGTGAACCTCGCCCGCCGCGACGGCCGCGGCCACGTTCGGCGTCGCCCCACCCGCCGGGCTTTGCGGCGACCCGTTGAGGCGCGTCGGCTCTCCTACTTCGTCGCCCTCCTTCGGGTAGAACCGCGCGACGGCCGCGCCGAACAGCGCCGCCGCCAGCGCCACCCACGCCGCGTACGCGTCCGCCCTGTAGAGCGCCAGCCACGCGGCGAGGAGCCCCACGGCGAAGGCGATCAGGACTGCGGTGCGGAGCTGCATAAGGGGGAGGGCGTCGAGCCCGAATCAATCGTCACCCGAACAACCCTTGAAGCGGTAGCCGACGCCGACGACCGTCTCGACGCACTCGCCGCACGCGCCGAGCTTCTGGCGCAGGCGGCGGATGTGCACGTCGAGCGTGCGCGTGTCGCCGTAGTACTGCTGCCCCCACACCTCGTCGAGCAGTTGGTCGCGCGTCGCCACACGGCCGGGCCTGCGCGCCAGTACGGACAGCAGCCCGAACTCCTTGCGCGTGAGTTTCACCCCCTGCCCGGCGCAGACGACCTTCATCTCCTCGAAGTTAACCCGTAGCCGTTCGTCTTCGTAGACGGCCGCCGACGACTCTTCCGTGCGCCGCAGCACGGCGCGCACGCGCGCGACCAGCTCGCGCACCGAGAAGGGCTTCGTGACGTAGTCGTCCGCGCCCAGCTCCAGCCCGGCCACGCGCTCCGACTCCGACCCGCGGGCCGTCAGGATGATGACGGGCGTCCGCCGGGTCTGCGGCTCGCGCCGCAGGCGGCGGCACAGCTCCGTCCCGGACATGCCGGGCAGCATCAGGTCGAGCAGGATGAGGCAGGGCGGGTTCGAGCGGTCGAGCGCGGCGGCGAGCCCCTTCTCGCCCGTCGCGGCGACGACGACGGACAGCCCTTCGCGCTCAAGGTTGTAACGCAACCCTTCCGCGATGTCGGGCTCGTCCTCGACGATCAGCACGGGCCTGTTCACACGGGAGACTATACAGCCGGGCGGCGTGAGTCTGAAGCCCTGAGCACGTAGAGGCCGCGGCGGACGGGGTGCGTGAGGTTGCGCCAGCGGGAGAGGCGCCGCTCGGAGACGACTTCGAAGCCGGCGGAGGTGAAGACGTGCCGCCACTCTTCCCAGAGCCGGAAGGTGCAGGGGCCTGTCCGCGCTCGCCACGCGCGGTCGTGGGCGCGGCAGGCGGCCGCGTCCCAGGCGGCCTCGGGGATGTCTTCGTAGACGACGACGAGCCCGCCGCCGCGCAGCACACGCCTCACCTCGCGGAGGAACGCGGGCTGATCCTGCGCGTGGTGCAGCACGTAACAGAGCAGCACGGCGTCGAAGGCGTCGTCGGCGGCGGGGAAGTGCGCGCCGTCGAAGGCGGCGTAGTCGATGGGCGCGTCCACGCCTCTCCGCACGTCGATGCCGGAGACCGGCGCGTCGAGCAGCGCCGAGAGGTGGTGTGCGATGAACCCGCTGCCGCAGCCCGCGTCGAGCACGCGAGACCCCCGCGGCAGGATGCGCGCCAACTCAAGCGCCATGTCGTACGAGCGCCCGACGAGGCGCCGCCGCCGCTCCCTGCGCCAGCGCCGCTGGGCGCCGCCGACCGCGCCCTCCAGCGCGTAGACGAGCGGGTTGAGAAGCACCTGCGCGTAACTCAGCAGGACGCGCTCCGGGCAGAACCACTCGGCGAGTCCGTAGTCACGGGGGTCGCGGTTCGTGTAGGAAGTGGCGTTCGACATCGGCTGCTCCTGGCGTCGGTTTCGAGACCCGCGCTGCGAGATGGCAACTCGCGGGCCGCGTCTTCGGGGCGCGGATAGGTCGAAGTTAACGAAGCGCCCGGGGCCTTGAAGGGGCGGCCGACGGTTGCAACTGAAAGGGCCGCGCCCGACGCTTGAAAGATGAATGCTGCGGCCACACAATGCGTCCGCGTGCGTGGCGACAATTTGACTAGACCCTTTTAGCCGTTAAACTCGGGGTGATGAGTTCGGGAGGGTTGTACATGGGGATGGAGCGGCGTCTGGCGGAGCGCTTCAAGGTGAACATCCGCGCGCGTTGGCAGGGGCCGCGCACGAGGCGCGAAGGCACCGTCACGGACATCAGCACCGCGGGCTGCTTCATCCTCACCGAAGACCTCGGGGTCGAGAAGCGCGAGCCGGTCAGGATCGAGCTGCTGCTGCCCGGGGGCGTCATCACGCTCCTGGGGCACGTCATCTACAAGGCCGACGAGATCGGCTTCGGCGTCCGCTTCGCGCCGAACAACCCCGATGAGGAACGGAGGAGGCTCGAATTTCTGGTCAAGGCCGAGTCGGTTCGTTCCTCGATGAGGCGGAAGATGTGACCGCCCGCCCGCCGCAATCCACGTTGCGCATGCTTCCGTCCAACGTTTTGGAGACCGTCGCTGCCCGTTAACGGACAGTCAGCCCTCGTTTCACCGTCTCGTCCCAACCCCACGGCCGTTCGCACCAATGTTCCCGCAGGTCGTCACATAACCCGAACGTTCGGGGAGGTGACCCCGTACAGCGTGTGTGACTGCGGCGCGCACGGGTCGCCCCCTTGGAGCGCCGCCACGAAACCTCGAATAAGTAGGAAAGGAATCCCTGCAATGAAAAAGATGACGACCCGCATCGCCACCGCGCTTCTCCTCGGCGTTCTCTGCGCCGCCCCCGCCTTCGCCAAGAGCCGCGTAATCACCGTCGGTCAGGACTTCGTCGTCGGCGCGACGACCGTCAAGGCCGGCACCTACGCCTTCAACATCGACGAGAAGACCAACGAGCTGACCGTCCTCGACAAGAAGACGAAAGACGTCCTCGCCCGCGCCGAGACGCGCACCGAGGCGCGCGGCAAAGGCCCCTTCAGGCTCGACTTCCAACTCGTGGACAACAACAACGGCGCGAAGGCGCTCGCCAGCATCGCGTTCGACGGGGAGAAGAACTCCTACACGCTCGCAGGCTCCGCCGCCGCCCGCTAAGCTTCGCTAATAAATCTCGCCGCAGAGACGCGGAGGCGCGGGGGTTAAGTAAAGGGGTTGCATTAACCCTTA
>DASVQJ010000354.1:0-21753 GCA_036389235.1 Pyrinomonadaceae bacterium
TTGGAGCCTTTGCCGAGCAGCGTCACAGGCTGCTTCTGGCTCTTGGGCTCGGCGAAGAGCTTTTCTTTCGCCAGGCGGCATTGATGCCAGAGACCCTGCAACTGCCAGGTGTCAACGCGATTGCCTTCCTCTTCGAGCCGGTGCTGGAGGAGTCGCGCGAGCGCCAGATCCATGTTGTCGCCGCCGAGCAGGATGTGCTCGCCGACGGCCACGCGCTTGAGCGAGAGTTCGCCGTCCTCCTCGGAGACGGTGATGAGGCTGAAGTCGGTCGTGCCGCCGCCCACGTCGCAGACGAGGATGAGGTCGCCGACCTTCACGCGCTTGCGCCAGGCGTCGCCCTGCGCGTCGATCCAGGCGTAGAAGGCGGCCTGCGGCTCTTCGAGGAGCGTGACGTTCGAGAGCCCGGCCTCGCGGGCCGCCCGCAGGGTCAGCTCGCGCGCCTCCTCGTCGAAGGAGGCGGGGACGGTCAGGAGCACCTGCTGCGCGCCGAGGGCCAGCTCCGGGTTCTTCTTCGCGTTGACGCGCGCGTCCCAGGACTGCCGGAGGTGGCGCAGGTACTCGGCCGACGCCTCGACCGGCGAGAGCTTCCGCACCTCTTCGGGCGCCCCCCACGGCAGGATGGGCGACGCGCGATCCACGGCCGCGTACGAGAGCCACGACTTGGCCGACGCGACGAGGCGGGTCGGGTTCTCCGCGCCGCGCTTGCGCGCCAGCTCGCCCGCGAAGACCTGCGGCTCGCGCTCCCACGGCAGCGCGAGCGCGCCCTTCGGGAAGTCCAGCTCGCCCGGCACGTATAAAAAGGAGGGCAACAGAGTCCGCTCCTCGACCTCGTTCGGGTTGGTCAACTGCGGGACGGGTGCGACGTTGATGACGGCGGCCTCCTCCGGCGCGGCGGTGTCGAACTGCGCCAGCGCGGAGTTGGTCGTGCCCAGATCAATTCCGACTATGAAACGTGTGTCCAAAAGAGTTCACCTCTTGAAGAGTGAAGAGTGATGAGTGATGAGTGGTAAGAAGATACAAAGCACCCCCGCCTTCTCTTATCACTCATCACTCATCACTCTTCACTTGCCTACTGAATCTCGACCTCGGCCGGCGCCACGACCTCGCGCCCTGTGCCCTGGGGCGGCAGCGACGGCAGGTTGACCCGAGCCACGCGCCAGCCGCGGTGCCGGAGCAGGCCGCGCAGGGGCGGCCGGCCCGTCACGTTCCCGACGAGCTTGATGGCCGCCGGGTCGAAGCCTTCTTCGACCGTGACGGGCCTGTCCTCTTCGCCGTCGATGACCGGCTCCAGCGTGACGTACTGTTCGAGCGCCTTGCGGCAGCTGGCGTGCAGCTCGCGCACGGCCGCGCCTATCTGCGCGTCCTGATAGGGCGCGATGTCCTCGGTGAGGAAATCGACCAGCCGCCCGTCGCGCTGAAGCAGTGCGAGGAGCTGCACGGCGCGGTCGGACGGCTCCTCCGCGGGGCGCGCCTCGACGCGCTCGGCGGGCAGTTGCGGCGGCGCCTCCTCCCGCACGGGCGCGGGCTGTGCCGCCGCGCCCCTGACCACCTCGGGGGCGATGTCCTCGGGCACCTCCCCGCGCGAAAGCACCGCGAAGAAGCAGCGGGCGGCGTAAGACACTCTCTTGCCGAATCCCAACATTCTCGTCGTCTCCATGTCTGCGAACAATAGGCAGTCCTGCTGCCCTGCAAAATAAACAGATATGCTAAAGCCCTCCGGCCTGTTTCGCAACCGACGTGGTCGGCGCGGGGGCTTGACAGCAAGGCACCCGCCGGGAGTCGCACGTTTCGCGACCTCAAATAAACGGCCCGGGACATTTTCATTCCCCGGGCTGAACTCAAGCCCTATCCTCCAAGACGGGTCACAAGTCTGGGCAGGCAAGCTAAATCCGCCGCGTCAGCGGCGGATTTACGCACGCGCTTCAAATAATTGAAGGGAACTGGCGTCATGATGAGAAGAGTCTGGGGCCTCGGCCTGTGTGCTTTGCACGCCGTAATTTTCGTCTCACCCCTGCCCGCGCAGGAGCAGGCCGGCCCGACCTGGCGCTCGCAAGCGCAGGCCGTGCGGGTGCTGCACGCCGGCATCGAAGCGCTCGGCGGCATGGAGAACGTCCGCCGCGCCGATAAGATCACGATTAATTACAGGGCGGTCAACCATCCACCAGGGCAGAACGCGTCTTTCGACGGCCCGCCGGCCGACTTCCAGCGCGTCGGCGCGAAGACGTTGATCGACTACTCGGGCAACCGCTACGTGACCGAGGGGCAGTCGAACTCCGCGGGCGGTTATCAGTTCAACTTCCGCTCCGTCGTCGCCCCGCGGCGCTCCTTCAGCCTCGACCTGCTCCGGAACCGGCGCGGCGCGGAGGTGCGGAATCTCGACGAGCGCTCGAAGAGTCAGCAGAAGGTGGGGATGCTCTCGGAAGTCCCACACCTTCTGCTGCTCTACGCGTCGCAGCGCCCGGAGACGCTGCGCTGGCTGGGCGAGGCGGAGTCCGACGGCCGGAAGTTCCGCGTCGTCAGTTTCGCCGCCGAGACCGGCGCGCAGGTGAGCCTCTACTTCGACGCGCAGACCGACCTGCTGGCGCGGGCGGAACAGCTCGGCAGCCACGCGCTGCTCGGGGACGAGAGGGTCGGGAACGACTTCTCAGACTACCGGACGGTCGGCGGCGTGAAAGTCCCGCGCCGCCGGCTCGGGTTCACCAACCGGCTCGTCACGAGCGAGAACGAATACGCGGAGGTCAAACTCGACTTCGCAGACGGCGAGAGGCTGCTCGAAGTCCCGGCCGGCTTCGCCGAGCCCGCGCCGCCTCAAGCCGCGGCCGCCCCCGAGTTGATGCGGAAGGTGGGCGACGGCGTCTACTTGATCGAAAGGGTCGGGCTCTCCTACCGCGTGATGTTCGTCGTCTTCGACGACTACGTGATGGTGCTCGAAGCCCCGACGGACGCGAACGCCACCCGGGCGGTCATCGGGCTCGTCAGGCAGACGGCGCCGGGCAAGCCGGTCAGGTTCGTCAGCTTCTCGCACTTCCACTTCGACCACACGGGCGGCCTGCGCGAATACGTCGCGGAGGGCACGACCGTCGTCGTCCCGCCCGGCAACAAGGCTTTCGTCGAGCGGATAGCCAGATCGAGCTTCACTTTGAAGCCCGACGCCCTCGCCTCGAACCCGCGCCCGCCGTCAATCGAGACGTTCGAGAAGAGGCGCGTCTTCACGGACGGGAAGCGCACGGTCGAGCTGCACAGCATCGGCCCCACCTCGCACGTCCGCGACATGGTGATGTTCTACTTCCCGAAGGAGAAAATCCTCTTTCAAGGCGACATGTTCTCGCCGCTCGACGCGGGCGGCATCCCGCCGATCATCGAGATCAACCACGAGCTGGTGAGGAAGGTCGAAGAGTTGAAGCTGGATGTCGAGACCCTCGTCGCCGTCCACTCCGGCGCCGTCGCCTGGAAGGACTTTCGCCGGGCGGTCGCCGACGCCGGGCGTCCGGCCGGGGCGGGGGTCCTGGCGATGGCGATGATGGGCGAGTCCCGACTGGCCCTCGTCGACGGCACCACTTTTCAAACTCTGAGCACGATTGAGACCGGTAAGGAGCCGCACGAGGTGCGAGTCTCACCCGACGGGCGCAGCGCCTACGTCGCCGCCGGAAGGTTCATCACCGCCGTCGATCTTCGGAACCGAAGGCTCAGGGCCACGTTCGACCTGGGCTCATATTCGGCGCACGACATCCGCGTCAGCCGCGACGGCCGGCGAATCTGGGCCGCCTGCGCGCGCGCGCAGGCGGTTCTCGAACTGGACGCCGAGACGGGGGAGATTCTCCGGACGTACAAAACAGACCAGCAGGGTTCCTGGTTCGTCGAGGTCACGCCCGACGAGCTGAAGCTGTACACCCCGAACCTCGAAGGCAAGAGCGTGAGCGTCATAGACCGCGCCACGGGCCTGGCGAAAGTCATCCGGTTTGCATACCCCGTCTACGGAATCGACATCAGCCCCGACGGGAAAGAGGTCTGGGTCAGCGGCCGCGACCTGGCCGTGATCGACACCGCCACCGACGAGGTGACGGCCACGGTTAAGACCCCCGAGGCCGACACCGGCCGCATCCGGCGGACCTCGGACGGTAGAAGGGTCGTCGTCGCCCTGCTCAAAAAACTCGCGATCTTCGACGCGAAGACGCGCCGCCTGATTGGTGAGACGGAACTCGGCGCGAGCCCGAAGGTGCTCACCCTCTCGGGCGACGACCGCCGCGCCTTTCTCACCAACCCCGACGACGACTCCGTCAGCGTCGTGGACATCGTCGCCGGGAAGCTGCTCGCAACTTTCCGGACCGGGAAGAAGCCGGACGGCATCGCGTGGGCAAATTAGATTCGCGTATTTCACGGGGGCGCACGGCGGTCGCTCCCCGGCCGACGATCACGTACGTATAATCCAGCCGAGCCCGGAGGTCTGAATTATCGTGATGCTGCGTCGTCTCCTGCACACACCACGCCGGCCGTATTCTTTAATTAATATTTGCCTGCTCGCCGCCTTCACCCAGGCGCAGACGACCGCGGTGGATTCGGCGAAACTCGCCAGGCTGCTCGAACGCGGGAGGGAGACGAACAGCGACGCGGTCATCGTCACCCAGGACGGCAAGGCCCTGGCGGAGGAGTACTACGGCAAACCGGTCGCCGTGCGCGTGGTCAGAAACGGCGCCGGCTACCGGCGGGAGACCGACGTCTTCCAGGACTTCCTGCAACTGGCGGCGGGCCTGGCCGGGCGTGAGGTCTCGGCGCCCCCGGTGCGGTGAAATTCTCTTCCCGTATAATATCGAATCGTGGGCCGCGGAGCTGACAGGGCGGGGGTGGACATCGACCTCGCGGGACGAAGTAAGTGGCGGCTGGCGCTGCTCATCTTCGCCGCCCACACCGTCCTGTTCGTCATACAGATTCCGCAGGTCTACCTCTACAACGCGAACAACCAGAACCCGGTCGAGTGGTGGATACCGGTCGCGAAGCTGGCGTGGGGCGTCTACCTCTGGGCGCTCGTCACGCCGTTCATCCTGTGGCTCGGCTCGCGCCTGCCCGTTACGTGCCGGCACCTCTGGCGCAACCTGTCGCTGCACCTGCTGCTCGGCGTGGCCTTCGGGCTGCTTCAGCACTACGGCTACCACGCGGGGCTCGGGCTGCTCGGGCTGTTCACGGCGAAGGCGGCGCGGGAGAGCCTGGTCAACTTGAGCCTGCTCTTCAACTTCGTCTCGGCGGCGGTCGTCCGCTACGCGACGGTCATCGCCATCCGGCAGGCGTACTTCTACTTCCGCGAGTCGCAGGAGCGCGCCTTCCGACTTCAGCAGGCCGAGCTACAGGTTTTGCGGATGCAGCTCCACCCGCATTTCTTCTTCAACACGCTGAACGCCCTCTCGGCGCTCATCTACCGCTCGCCGGCCGACGCCGACCGGATGATTACGCAGCTCGGCGACCTCTTCCGGGCCGCGCTCAGGAAGGACAAGGCGCAGGAGATTTCGCTCGCGGAGGAGTTGGAGTTCCTCAAAGCCTTCTTGCAGATTCACCAGACGTTGATGGGGAAGCGGCTGGAGGTCGTGTGGAAGGTCGAGCCGGAGACGCTCCCGGCGCTGGTGCCGAACCTGCTCTTGCAGCCGCTCGTCGAGAACTCGATACGGCACGGGCTCGCGCCGCTCGAACAGGGCGGGCGCGTCGAAGTCTGCGCGAGCCGCAGGGACGGGAGTCTCGTCCTACAGGTGCGGGACAGCGGGCTCGAACTCGCGCCGCCGGAGTCGCGCGGCGCGGCGGGCGTCGGGCTGGCGAACACGCGCGCGCGCCTGAAGAATCTTTACGGCGCGGCGCACCGTTTCGAGATCGCCGCGCTGCCGGGCGAGGGCACCGTCGTCCGGATAGAGTTTCCCTTTCGGGGTTAGACCGCGGGGCGCCGTATGAGCATCAGGGCGATCATCGTTGACGACGTGGAGCTGGCGCGCGAGCGCATCAAGATTCTGCTCGAAGACCCGGAGGTCGAGGTCGTCGCCGAGTGCGCCAACGGCCGCGAGGCGGTCAGGGCCATCGGCAGCCTCAAGCCGGACTTGGTCTTCCTCGACGTGCAGATGCCGAAGGTCGGCGGCTTCGAGGTCGTCGAGGCCGTCGGCGTGGAAGAGATGCCGGCCGTCATCTTCGTGACGGCCTACGACGAATACGCACTGCGCGCCTTCGAGGTCAACGCCGTCGATTACCTCCTCAAGCCTTTCGACCGCGAGCGCCTGAACAAGGCCGTCGCGCGCGCGAAGCGGGCCGTCGGGCGCCGCGCGCCGGGCGAGATCGAGGAGAGGCTGCGCCGTCTGCTGGAAGAGGTGCGGGGCGGGCCGAAATATCTCCGGCGCATCCCGGTGAAGTCCGCGCGAGACACGACTCTGATTCCGACGGAGAGGATAGACTGGGTGAGCGCCGCCGGTCACTACCTCGAACTTCACGCCGGCGGCGAGACGCACCTCGTCCGCGAGCAATTATCCCGGCTCGAAGCCAAACTCGACCCGGAGCAATTCGTCCGGATACACCGCTCGGTGATCGTCAACCTGGACAGAATCAAATCCCTCCACCCCCTCTTCAACGGCGACCACGTCGCCGTCCTCAAGAACGGACAGGAGTTGAACGTCAGCCGCACCTACCACGAAAAATTGATGAAGCTGCTGACGCGCTCCTGAACCCCGCGCGCCGCCATCGAGCATTTGCAGTGTGTTGCGATATAACTCAACAAGCCGTGTCTCCGTGTCGAAAGCTCACTCCATACTCATCCCAATGAAAACCGCTTTCAGGCATCCTCGGCCTCCGAAAACCTGTGCGTTAAATTGAGCGAACGTCACGGCGCCGCCGGAAAGTCTTGCCCGGCCTTCGGCGAAGTGTGCTAAATTACGGCAACGGACATCCCGACTCCGCCCGTATAAGCCCATGCCCGCGACGCACGAAGTGACGGAGATGCTCCAAGCCTGGTGCGACGGCGACAGGGATGCGCTCGAACACACCTTGCAGACCTCCGCCCTCGTCAACGAAGCCTACGTCCGCCTCAACGACCGGAAGAGCGTCCGCCGGCAGAACCGCGCCCACTTCTTCGGCGTCGAAGGCGACGGATGAAGGCCGACCGCTGGCAACAGATCGACCGGCTCCTCGACGCGGCCCTTGAGCTGCCGCCGGGCGAGCGCGAGTCTTACGTCGCGGGGCAGTGCGGCGGCGACGCGGAGCTGCGCCGGGAGGTCTTAAGCCTTCTGGCCGAGCAGTCGAAGTTGCCCGAGAGCTTCATGGAGCGCTCCGCGATGAAGGTGCTGGCGCGGGACATGGCCGCGGGCGAGCGTGCGTCGCGCCCCGACCCGCTCGCGGGCCGGCTGGTCGGCGCCTACAGGGTCGAGAGGCTTCTGGGCGCGGGCGGCATGGGCGAGGTCTACCTCGCGCAGGACGAGAGGCTCGGGCGCAAGGTCGCCTTGAAGATTCTCCCCGGCGAGTTCGTCGCCGACCCCGCGCGCGTCGGCCGCTTCGAGCGCGAGGCGCGCGCCGTCTCGGCGCTCAACCACCCGAACATCCTCACCATCTACGAGGTCGGCGAGGGGGAGGGCCTGCACTTCATCGCGGCCGAGTACGTCGAGGGCGAGACGCTCCGCGCGCGCTACACGGCCGCGAGGCCGTCGGAGCGCGACGCGCTCCGCGTCGCCGTCCAGATCGCGGAGGCGCTCGCCGCGGCGCACGGGGCCGGAATCGTCCACCGCGACGTGAAGCCCGAGAACGTCATGCTCCGCCCCGACGGCTACGTGAAGGTGCTCGACTTCGGCCTGGCGAAGCTCGTCGAGCGCAGGCCGGGGCCTGACGGCGACGTGACGAGGGCGGGCGACGTGATGGGCACCGCCGCTTACATGTCGCCCGAG
Source organism: Pyrinomonadaceae bacterium (assembly GCA_036389235.1). Classification (GTDB taxonomy): domain Bacteria; phylum Acidobacteriota; class Blastocatellia; order Pyrinomonadales; family Pyrinomonadaceae; genus QHXN01. Next base: position 7,899 of record DASVQJ010000354.1, read on the forward strand.
CAGGCGCTGGGGCGCGAGGTCGACCACCGCGCAGACATCTTCTCCTTCGGCGCGCTGCTCTACGAGGTGGCGACGGGCAGGTCGCCGTTCAGGGGCGCGACGGCCGCCGCCACCTTCGACGCGATCCTCAACCGCGACCCGGACCCGCCGAGCGCCCTCAACCCCGAACTCTCCGACGAGTTCGACCGCATCGTCCGGCGCGCGCTGGAGAAAGACCCGGAGCTGCGCTACCAGACCGCTTCGGACATGCGGGCCGAGTTGCTGCGCCTGCGTCGCGCCCTCGAATCCTCGCCGTCGGGCGCTTCGGGCAGCCAGTCGTTGCCCGCCGCACGCGGCCGAGCGCGGCCCCGCGCGCGCCTCCGGGCCGCGGGCCTTGCGCTCGCGGCGCTCGCCGCCGCGGCTGGCTTCGTCGCGCTCAGCCGCCGCCCCGGCGCGTCGGACGCGGAGCCGCCGCCGACGCACATCAACTTCACGCAACTGACGGACGAGCCGGGGCAGGAGCTCTTCCCAAGCCTCGCGCCCGACGGCAAGTCTCTCGCCTACTCAAGCCCCGCGTCCGGCAACTGGGACGTCTACGTGCGGCGCGTCGGCGGGCGCAACACGCTCAACCTGACCCCCGACACTTCGGCCGACGACACGCAGCCCGCCTTCTCGCCGGACGGCGAGCTGATAGCCTTCCGCTCCGAGCGGGACGGCGGCGGCATCTTCGTCATGGGGGCGACGGGCGAGTCCGTCCGCCGCCTGACCGACTTCGGCTTCTACCCGGCCTGGTCGCCGGACGGGCGCGAGCTGGCCTTCAGCACGCACGACATCCCGGACCCCAGCAACCGCCGGCCCGACGCGAGCGCGGTCTGGGTCGTCAACGTCTCGACGGGCGAGAGGCGGCAGGTGACCTCGGAGGAGGCGGGCGACGCCTCGCAACCCTCCTGGTCGCCGGCGGGCGCGCGCATCGTCTACTGGGGCAAGCACAGGGGGGGACAGCGCGACCTCTGGACGGTCGCCGCCTCGGGCGGCGAGCCCGCCCAGCTCACGGACGACGCGGCCTTCGACTGGAGCCCCGTCTGGTCGCCCGACGGCCGGCACGTCTACTTTTCCAGTGACCGCGGCGGCAGCATGAACCTCTGGCGCGTGCCCGTCGAAGAGCAGACCGGCAGGGCGCTGGGGCCGCCCGAACCCGTCACGGCGCCGTCGCCCTACGCCGAGCACCTGGCCTTCTCGCGCGACGGCCGCCGCGCCGCCTACGTCAGCCGCGTCAGCAGCACGAACGTCATGAAGGTCGCCTTCGACCCGCGGAGGGAGGCGGCCGCGGGGCCGCCGTCCGCCGTCACGCGCGGCTCCAAACACGCGCGCGCCCCCGACCCCTCGCCCGACGGCCAGTGGGTCGCCTACAGCTCGCAGGGCGAGAAGCAGGAGGACATCTTCGTCGTGGACAGGGACGGCGCCGGGGCGCCGCGCCAACTGACCAACGACGCGCACAAAGACCGCGACCCGCGCTGGTCGCCCGACGGCGGCGCGATAGTCTTCTACTCCGACCGCGGCGGCAGGTACGAGGCGTGGGCCATCCGGCCCGACGGCAGCGGGCTGCGGCGCATGACCTACACGGAAGGGCCGAGCGTCTCCTACCCCTCCTGGTCGCCCGACGGCTCGCGGCTCGTCTACAACCGCGTCTCCGAGTCGCCCACGGTCATCGAGGCCGCGCGCCCCTCGAACGAGCAGACGCCGCAGAGCCTCTCGCTCATCTCCGCCGAGCCGCTCAACTTTTTCTGGGCCACGTCCTGGTCGCCCGACGGGAGTAGACTCGCCGGGTGGGCGCCCCGGCCGAGCCCCGCGCTGGGCGTCTTCACTTACGACTTCAGGACGAACGCCTACGAGCGCCTCACGGATTTCGGCTCGTACCCACGCTGGCTGAGCGACGGCCGCCGGCTTCTCCTGATGACGGAGTCGAAACTGTTCGTCATGGACGTCGAAAGCAGAAGGCCGCGCGAGGTGCTGGACGTGAAGCCCCACAGACTCCTGACCTACGCGCTCTCGAAAGACGACCGCACGATCTACTACGGCCTCGCCACGACCGAGGCGGACGTGTGGCTGCTCACGCAGGAGTGAATCTCGCGTTAACTTCTTCGGGTATGATGACGGGTGAAGTCAGTCCGCGGCGGGGGGGATTGTCATGTGCCTTTTGAAGCACGCCGGCGGCGCTTTCACACACCGGCCGGAGGAGTTGAAAGACCGCCTGAGTCGGAAGGCGTCCGACCTCGTCGCGGCGGCCTTCGCCGACGTTGACCCCGCGCGCCTCGTCGATTACCACACGCACGTCGCGGGCGTCGGCGCGGGCGGCACCGGCAACCTCGTCAACCCGAAGATGCGCACCTGGCGTCACCCGTTCCACCGCGCCAAGTTCGCCGTCTACCTCAGCGCCGCGGGCGTCGAGGACACAGAGCGCGCCGACGCCGAGTTCGCCGAAAGGCTCGTGAGGCTCGTGAGCCACATCGAGCGCCGCGGCAAGTACCGGCTGCTCGCCTTCGACAAGCACTACAGACGCGACGGGACGGTGAACCCGTCGAAGACGGAGTTCTACGTCCCCAACGAGTACGTCTTCGACCTGGCGGCGCGACACCCCGACCTGTTCGAGCCCGTCATCTCGGTACACCCTTACCGCGCGGACGCGGTCGAAGAGTTGGGGCGTTGGGCGGGGCGCGGCGGCCGGATGGTCAAGTGGCTGCCGAACGCGATGGGCATCGACCCGTCAGACGAAGCGTGCGACCCTTTCTACGCGAAGATGAAGGAGCTGGGCCTCGTGCTGCTCAGCCACGGCGGGGAGGAGAAGGCGGTCGAGGCGGACGAGGATCAGCGTTTGGGGAACCCCCTGCTGCTGCGCAGGGCGCTCGAACACGGCGTCCGCACCATCGTCGCGCACTGCGCCAGCCTCGGAGAGAACGAAGACCTGGACGACCCGGGCCGGAAGCGAGTCCACAACTTCCAGCTCTTCATGCGGCTCATGGGGGATAAGAGATATGAAGGGCTCGTCTTCGGCGACATCTCGGCGATGACCCAGTACAACCGCATCGGCCGCCCGCTCTCGACCGTCATCGGGAGGGAGGAGCTGCACGGCCGCCTCGTCAACGGCAGCGACTACCCGCTGCCCGCGATCAACCTGCTCATCAGGACGAGGCCGCTCGCGCGCGCCGGCTACATCGAAGAGGCGGAGCGCGCGCCTCTGAAGGAGATTTACGGCTTCAACCCGCTGCTGTTCGACTACGTCCTCAAGCGCCGCCTCAAGCTGCCCGGCACGGAGAGGCGGCTCCCGGCGGCCGTCTTCGAGTCGAACCCCGGGCTCGGCGTTTGAACGGCCGCGCCCAATCGCCTTTAATGTCTTATCCTGGCGGCGGCGTTTGAGCGGAGGGCGGCGCATGGAGCATGTGGACGTGGTTATCGTGGGGGCGGGCCTGTCCGGCGTGGGCGCGGCCTGCCACCTCCGGCAGAGGTGCCCGGGGAAGAGCTTCGTGCTCCTCGAAGGGCGCGGCGCGTTGGGCGGGACGTGGGACCTGTTCCGCTACCCGGGCGTCCGCTCGGACTCGGACATGTACACGCTCGGCTACAGGTTCCGCCCCTGGGGGGGCGCGAAGGCCATCGCCGACGGCCCGTCCATCCTCAACTACATCCGCGAGACGGCCGAAGAGTTCGGCGTGGACAAGATGATTCGCTACGGCCACCGCGTGAGGCGCGCGTCCTGGTCGTCCGAAGACGCCCTGTGGACTGTCGAGGCGGAGGCGGGGCCGGAGAAGACGGCCGTGCGGCTCACCTGCAACTTCCTCTACCTCTGCACGGGCTACTACGACTACGAGGGCGGGTACACGCCCGAGTGGCCGGGCGTCGAGCGCTTCGGCGGGCGGGTCGTGCACCCGCAGAAGTGGCCCGAAGACCTCGACTACGCGGGCAAGCGCGTGGTGGTCATCGGCAGCGGGGCCACCGCGGTCACGCTCGTCCCCGCGATGGCGGAGACCGCGGCGCACGTCACGATGCTCCAGCGCTCGCCGACCTACGTCGTCTCGCGGCCCGCCGAAGACAAGATAGCGAACTGGCTCCGCCGACGGCTGCCGGGCGGCGCGGCCTACGCGCTGACGCGCTGGAAGAACGTTCTGCTCGGCATGTTCTTCTACAACCTGGCGCGGTCGCATCCCAGTCTCTTTAAGCGGATGGTGGCGAAGGGGGTGCGCCGCCAGGTCGGCGAGGGGTACGACCTCGGCCACTTCACGCCGCGCTACGACCCGTGGGATCAGCGCTTGTGCCTCGTCCCGGACTCTGACCTCTTCCGGGCGATACGCGAGGGCAGAGCCTCCGTCGTGACCGACCACATCGAGAGCTTCACCGAAGACGGCCTGCGGCTCAAGTCCGGCGCACGTCTGGGCGCGGACATCATCGTGACGGCCACGGGGCTGGTGATGAAGCTCATGAGCGGGCTGGAACTCGTCGTGGACGGCGAACCCCTGGAGCTGTCGAAGAAGCTCGTCTACAAGGGGATGATGTACAACGACGTGCCCAACCTCGCCTTCGCCATCGGCTACACGAACGCGTCCTGGACGTTGAAGTGCGACCTCACGGCCGAGTACGTGTGCAGGCTCCTGAACCACATGGAGCGCCACGGCTACGCGCGCTGTACGCCGCGGGTTAGAGACCCCGACGTCAGGGAGGAGCCCGTGATCGGCTTCAACTCTGGGTACGTCCAGCGCGCCCTCGACGCGCTCCCGAAGCAGGGCTCGAAGACGCCGTGGCGGCTGCACCAGAATTACGTGAGAGACCTTTCGATGCTGCGCTACGGCCGCGTCGACGACGGGACGATGGAGTTCGCCGCCGCCCCTTCGCGCCGGCACGTTCAGAAGGTCTAAAGCGGTTTTCATCCAATTGCACACGGCGTGGGCTTTCAACACAGAGACACGGAAACACAGCTTCAAGTCTATAACTCAACAAGCTGTGTCTTTGTGTCTCTGTGTCTCTGTGTTGAAAGCTCACTTCATACCCATCCGCGTGAAAATCGCTTTAAGTATGCTCAGCGGCGCAGGGCGCCCCGCAGGAACGAGGCGCGGACGAGGTGTTTGAGCCAGCGGCGCGGGTCTCCGCTCGAACGCGCGAGGACGTAGGCGAGTTCCGCCCGGATGAGTCCGCACCAGAGACGGAGGGTGCGCCCCGGCAACAGAGTCCGGCCGCCTCCGTCGCACTTGTAAAAAGTCCTGCCCTGTAGCGCGTAGTACCTGCGCAGGTATCCGACCGTCTGCCGCTCCCGCGAAATCCAGTGCTCGACCGACGCGTCGGGCACCCACCAGCCGGTTCCGCCCGCCGCCAGTATCGCGCGGATGACGGCCGTCTCTTCGCCCACGGCGCCGCCCGCCAGCCGCCTGCCGAGCGCGGGGTCGTAGGGGAAGAGTCTCTGCTCTCGCGTGCGCACGACGAAGTTCGCGCCGTAGGGCAACTCACCCGCTTCGTCTAACTCGAACGGCTCGCCGCCCAGGTCGCGCGCGGCGAAGGCCGCACCTATCTCCTGCCAGGCGGCAGAGAGCCAGGGCGGCGGCGTGCCCTCGAAGCGCGGTCGCACGGGGCCGCCGAAGACCGCGGCCTCGGGGTGCCGCTCGGCGGCGCGCGCGTAGGCCGCGAGCCAGCCCACGTCCGCCAGCGCGTCGTCGTCAGTCCAGACGATGTAGTCGCCGCGTGCGTGCCCGACCGCCGTGTTCCGCGCGTGGGAGAGGCCCGGCCTCGGCTCGAAGGCGCGGCGCAGGGGCAGCCGCCCTGCGAACGCGTCGAGGACGCGCTCGGTGTCGTCGTCGCTGTTGTTGTTGACGACCAGGACCTCCCACGCGCCCGGCGGGTGTCGCACGCGTGCGAGCCGCTCAAGAACCCCGGGGAGCAGCGCGGCCCTGTTCCATGTGCAGATGGCGACGGTGAATCTCACGGCAGAAGGCTGGCCCCGCTCAGGCCGTCCGGCTGCTCGCCGAGCAGTTCGAAGAGTGTGGGCACCACGTCGAACAGGCTCCGCACCCCGTTGTCGCCGGCCTCCATGCCGGCGTTGCTCAGGTAGGCCAGCCCGAAGGGGCCTGTGTGGCCGCCCGGCCGCCGGTAAGGGATGGGGCCGACGCGTCCGAGCGTCGGGTGTTCGAGCGCGCAGAACGTCCCCTTCCACACGACGACCATGTCCGACTCGGTCGGCCCGAGCGAGAGCGGGTCGCGCCCCTCGACACGCTCGACGTGCCCGACGACCTCTTCGCCGGTCGAGGGGTCTCTGCACTCGCGCACGGTGGCTTCTAACTCGTCGCACAGCGTCCCGTACTCCGAAGCCGGGACGCCACCTTCAGCCTCTCTCCCGGCAAGGTTGATGCGGATGCGGCCGTCGTAGTAGGACGGCAGGGCGAAGGCGTCCATCGAGCGCCAGTGCGGCCGGTAGCTCATCGCCGGAATCCAGTTGACCGAGCGCCGCAGGTACGACTCCGCCGTCTCGCCCGGCAGGACCAGACGCCGACGCACCGCCCTTCCGAGGCGACCGAGAATCGGAGGGGGCGCGGCGTCGGGCAGGTTCGCGCGGACGGCCTCCGACCAGTCATGCCGCTCGCCGAGCGGAGGCGGCGCGTACGTGTCCGCCCATGCGTCCGGCTGCCGCAGCAGCGTTCGGCCGAAGGCCCGCCGGTACATCAGCTCGGGCAGGAGCGCCATGCTCGCCGTGTCGGAGTGGTTCGGCCCCATGCCGCCCGAGGAGAAGACGACCAGCGCCGCGTCCGGGAAGGCCGACGCCAGTTCCGCGACGAGCCGGTCGACGCCGCGGTAGACGGCGAGCAGCCCCTCGCGCGCGGCTTCGGCGGAAGGCATTCGGTGGAGCGGGTGCGAACGGTCTACGCCGTGCCAGAGCGCCTCGACGGCGGAGTGCGGCTCGCTCGCGACGACGAGGGCGAGGTCCCAGTCCTTGAGCCGTTCCCCGAGCAGCCAGCGGGCCGCCCGCGTGCGCCGTTCGAGGGCGCGCGCGAGCGCGTCGCCCATCTCCCTCGCGCGCCCGGCGGACGCCCAGACGACTCCGTAAATCCACTGCTCGGCCGGGTACTTTCCGAAGCGCGCTTCGAACTCCGGGAGCAGGTTGTCGGGGCTCGCGGCGGTCGGCACGCCCGGGTCGTGCGCGCCCCAGCCGACCACGCCGCGCGCCCGCGGGGCTCGGGCGAGGTCGAAGTAGGGCGCGTCGAAGACGACGGTGCGAGACTTGAGCCGCGCCGCGAAGGGGTCGAGGCGCGTCCCCTCCTGCCACACGGCGTACGTCTCCGGGTCGAAATGCAGTGCGGCCCGGCGGCCCGTCCGCTCGGGCGAGAGCCCCGTGCTGACGTGCTCCCAGGCGAGGCCGGAGCGCTGCGCCGGGCCGTGTTCGAGAAGGTATCTGGCGCTCGCTTCGCGCAGGCGCGCGAGCGCGGGCAGCTCGCCCGCTTCGATGAAACGGCGTTCGAGCGACTCCTCGTAACCGTCGAGGCCGATGGCTAAGACTCTCCGCCTGCCCAATGTTCCTCCCGCCAATGTTCCTCCCGCCGCTCACGAATGGCCCGCGCGTCTCGCCCTCGCGGCCGTGCCCCGCGTCGCGCAGAGCCACAACACTTCTTTGCACAGGAAGGCGGGGTTACGGGCCAGAAGCTCCTTGTAGTAGAGCTTCAGAATCAACTTCCTGCTGACCCACCCGGCGTACCGGTCTTTCGAGACGCCCTGCGTGTCGTAGTATTTCACGAGCGGCTCCCGCAGGCGTTGAAAGGCGCAACGCCTTGAGAGCCGTATGAACATCTCCAGGTCTTCCAGCGCGGGCAAGTCCTCGTTGAAGTGTTTGACCTCGTCGAGGTATTCCCGCCTGATGACGGTCGATTGCACGCCGAGGTTGCAGACCTGATAGAACCACGCGGCGGGGCTGACCAGCCGGCCCGAGAGCACGCTGGGGGCCGCGAAATAGGTCGCGGTGCCGTCGCGCAGAATCCTCTGCATGTCCGAGTAGACGACCCCCAGCCCGGCCGGCCCGCGCCCGAACGCCTCCATCTGCTTGGCGAGTTTCGACGGCAGCCACTCGTCGTCCGAGTCCTGGAAGGCCAGAAACTTTCCCCGCGCCAGGCGTATGCCGACGTTGCGGGCCGCGCCCGCGCCCGCGTTGCGCCCGAGCGCGACGTACCTGACGCGCGGGTCGCCGAAGGCCGCCACGACCTCGGCCGTCCCGTCCGTCGAGCCGTCGTCAACGACGACCAACTCGAAGTCTTCGTAGCTCTGCCCCAACACACTCCGGATGGAGCGGCCGAGCAGAGGGGCGCGGTTGTACGTCGGGAGCACGACGCTGACGGCGGGATTGATTCCTGAGTCTGACGTGCCGTCGGGCATGTCGCCTATCCGTCCCGGGACAGTTCGGGTGAGCATCGGACGCACATCTTGCCTCCCCGCGGATGCGGAAGCAAGGAACCGGGCCGAACGCCCCTGCAAGCAGGTCAGAACCGCCCGCGGTAGCGGGTGGGTCGGTGTAACCCGGCAGAGCCGTGTCGCACAGGCCCACCCGCTGCCGCGGGCGGTTCTGACCGCTCTGGCAGTCGCGCCCGTCTGGACGCCGCCGTGGCAGTGCGGAGTGTTCAGGTGCTTGCGCGGCTTGATCGGGTCGTCGTGCGTGCGTGAAAGTCGAGCGCGCGGGGGTGAAATCGGAAAGGAAAGGTGCCATGAAGATACGCGCGTCCGGTAGGCCGTCGCTCGCTCTTCCGCCTTTAGAACATCTTTTGCAGTTGGGTGACGGTGTTCGCGGGCGGGGCCTTCTCGGCGGTGGCCTGGCGTAGGAAGGCGTTCATGGCGTCCGCTTTGGCGATGGCGAGGTCGGTGCGCGGGTCGGTGCCCTTCTTGTAGGCGCCGATGAGGATGAGGTCTCTCTGCGCCTCGTAGGCCGCGAGCACCTCGCGGAAGCGGCGGGCCGCCTCGACGTGCGGGGGGCGCGCGACCGCGGGCATCACGCGCGAGACCGACTGGCTCACGTCGATGGCCGGGTAGTGGCCCGCGCTGGCGAGCGCGCGCGTGAGCACGACGTGGCCGTCGAGGATGGAGCGCGTCTCGTCGGCGATGGGCTCGGTCAGGTCGTCGCCCTCGACAAGCACCGTGTAGAAGGCCGTGATCGAGCCGCGCTCCGAGTTGCCCGTGCGTTCGAGCAGGCGCGGCAGCTCGCTGAAGACCGACGGCGGGAAGCCTGCGCGCGCGGGCGGCTCGCCCGCCGCCAGGCCCACCTCGCGCAGCGCGCGCGCGTACCTCGTCACCGAATCCATCAGCAGCAGCACGCGCTTGCCCTGGTCGCGGAAGTGCTCGGCGACGGTCGTCGCGACGTAGGCCGACTTGAGCCGCACGAGCGACGGCTCGTTGGACGTTGCGACGACGACGACCGAGCGCCGCAAACCTTCTTCCCCCAGGTCGTGTTCGATGAAGTCGCGCACCTCGCGCCCGCGCTCGCCGACGAGCGCGATGACGTTCACGTCCGCCTCCGTGTTGCGCGCGAGCATGCCGAGCAGCGTGGACTTGCCGACGCCGGCCGCGGCGTAGATGCCGACGCGCTGCCCCTCGCCGACCGTGAGCAGCCCGTCGATGGCGCGCACGCCGGTCGAGAGCGGCTTCAGCACACGGCGGCGGCGCAAGGGGTCTGGCGGGCGGGCGGTGACGGCGCGCTCCTGCGACTCTTCGACGGGGCCGCGGCCGTCGGCCGGCTCGCCCAGCCCGTCGAGCACGCGTCCGAGCAGCGCGTCGCCGACCCTCACGGTGAGCGGCGCGCCGGTCGAGACGACCTCGGCGCCCATCGACACGTCGTGGATGTCGCCGAGCGGCATCAGGATGACTTCGCTGCCGCGGAAGCCGACGACCTCCGCGCGCAGCTCCCGCGCGCTGTGCGGCGAGCGGATCAGACAGACCTCGCCGACGCGCGCGCCCGGCACCGCCGCGCGTATCAACAGCCCGACCAGCTCCGTCACACGCCCCCTCACCTCGACCGACGAGAGCCAGTCCAGAGCCTCTATGTGTTCGCCCAGTTCGAGAGTCATGCTCTTATTAATTTCAAATTTCAAATTTGAAATTTCAAATCCTCGTTAAGAGTTTCCCGCGGCGCGGGCGAGCAGGGCGCGCTCCAGCACGCGGAGCTGCGTGTCGAGCCGCGCGTCCACGGCTCCGGATTCGCCCTCGATGACGCAGCCGCCGTGGCCCACGCGCGGGTCGGCGACGAGGTCGATGAAGCGCGCGCGCCCCGAAGGGTCGAGCCGGTCGCGGTGCGCCTGGACGCGGGGCAGGTCGGCGGGGTTGACGCGCACCGTGAGCGCCTCCTGCTGCCGCGCGTGGCGGAGCGCGGCCGAGACGATGTCGGCGAGCGCCGCGTCGTCGCGCTCGATCTCGCGCCCGATGATCTTCTCGGCGAGCTTGACGGCGAGGCGGAGCACGTCGCGCTCGGCCCCCGACAGCGCCGCGTCCCTCCGCTCGTGCGCTTCGAGCAGGATGTGGTTCAGCTCGGCGAGCGCCGACTCAAGCCCCTCCTGGTAGGCGGCCTCGCGCAGCTCCTCTGCCTCGCGCGCGGCGCGCTCGCGCAGCTCTTCGGCCTCGCGCGCGGCGTCGGCGAGTATGCGCCGCGCCTCCGCGCGCGCGTCCACGACGGCGCGCTTGACGACCGCGCCGCGCCGCGCGCCGCGCGCCGTCGTCTCAAGACCTTTCGCGGCCGGCTGCTTGATGACGTTGTCGTTCTTATGCGTGCTCATGAGTCTGTACCGGCGGAGGCGTCCGAAGCCGCGGGCGCGAGCGGGCCGGAGCGGCGCCCGGCCCGCGGGCCTTGCGCGCGCGGCGGGCGCCGCCTCAAGCCCGCGGCGGCCTCTTCGACTTCGCGCGTGATGAGTCGCCGCGCCTCGGCCGCGTCGTCCGACGCGGGCGCGGCCGGCCCCGGCGTCGAGCCCGTGGCCGCCATCAGGCGGAGCCAGCGCGCGGCCTCCACGGGCAGCTTCTGCGCGGCGTAGCGCAGGCTCGCGCGGCGCGCGCGCCCCGAGAGCGCGGCGGCGAGCAGACGCAGCCCCGTGCGGTCGAGCATCGCGGCCGGCTCGGGCTCCGCGCGCAAAGCCTCCTGCACGTGCTGGCCGGCGAGGGCGACGCGCCACGGCTCGACGTTCGTCATGCTCTTGAGGTGCAGGGCCACGGCGCTCGCGTCCTCCGGCGAGAAGCGTTTGAGGAAGGCGGCCACGGCCTCGACGGCCGCGATGCCGCGGCAGGCGAGCGCCGTCTCGCGCACGCCGAGCAGGCGGACAAGGCGCGCCAGCTCCGCGCCCGAGAAGAAGTCCAGGGGCGTCGGCCGCTCCACGTCCGCGAGCGTGATGAAGTGTGAGAGGAAGACGCGGCGGACGACCGCGACGACCTCCGGCGAAGGCCGCGCCCCGCCCTCTCTTTCGACCTCTTTCACAGACATGCCGAGCGCGCGCGCGCAGGCCGCGCCGAGCGCGGGCGGGAGGTGCGCGACGACGAGGCGTCGGACGCGCTCCGGCTCGCCACGCAGCGCCTCGGCGACGTGCGAGTGGTGCAGGTGCTCGTCGAGCGGCGGCGCGCCGTGCGTCGCGGGGCGCGCGCGGGAGAGCGTGTGGCGCAGCCAGTCGCGCCGCTTGTCCGGCGTGAGCCGGTCGAGCCACTCGCCGCGCCTGCGGACGGCGTGACGCGTCTCCTCGTCCAGAGTCGAGAGCATCCCCGCGCGCGCCTCAGACGCGCGCGGCGCGTCCTCGACGCCCGCGCCGTCCGCGAAGGCGTCGGCGAGTGCGAGGAGGACTTCGATGCGCTCGGTCTCTGCGTTCAAGTGCGTCCCGCCTTTACGGCGTCTGTTTGAACAAGCCCCGGAGGGGCTTCATGTTTATAGCCCCGCGGTTTAATTGAGACCGAGCCCCGTCGGGGGCGACATCGACATGCCGCCCCTCCGGAGCTTGGTCAAATAACGAACGTCTTCGGCTATAAACATCCCGCTCCTACGGAGCGACAGCTGTTCAAGCAATCTTAAGAAGTTAACTCGCGCCCGCGTGCGGCGTCGGCCGCCAACTCGCCGCCCGGCGCCGCGCCCGCCGCGGCCGGCTCGGCGTTGCCCGTCTCTACCTCTTCGTCCTCGGGGGCGGCGGTCAACTCCGCGAGGCGCGCGCGCTGGCGGCGCGTCTGAACCAGGAGCGCGGCGACCAGCACGCCGAGCCCCGCGATGACGACGGCGCAGGCGAAGAGCAGAAGGTTGTTGAGTCGCCGCGCGTTCATCTCGCGGCGCGGGATGGGGCGCGGCTGCTGCTGCGAGATGGTGACGGACACGTCCTCGGGCTTGAGCTTCGGCACGCCCTTGGCGACGAGGTTCTGAATCTGCTGCTCGGTGAAGGGCGCCGTCTGCTCCTTGTGGACGACGACGACCGAGGCGGAGGCCGGGTAGGGGTTGAGTTCGAGCGTCGGGTCCTGCGGCATGACGACGGTGACGAGCGCGACCGTCACGCCGGGCAGCGCGCGCAGTTGACGCTCGATGTCCGCGCGGATGCGCCGCCGCTCCTGCGCCTTCTGCACCGCCTCGGAGGTGACGAAGCCGCCCTCGGGGATGGGCTCCTCCTCCTGCCGCGGCAGCCCGTAGTCGCGCAGGCGTTGGAGCGCGTGCGCCGCCTCGTCCTGGCCGAAGAGCCCCTCGTCCAGCTCGACCGCCCAGCGCCGCTGCTCGCCCTCGCCGACCTCGTGCTTCTCCAAATCCTCGAAGCCGCTCTCGCGGAGCACGTCGATGATCTCGATGGCCTCGGACTCGGTCGAGACGGTGGCGATGGGCGTCCGGCCGCAGCCGGCGGTCAGGAGCGCCGCGGCGGCGAGCGCGCAGAGCGCCGCGGCGCGCGTCGCTGTCTTCGGAGGTGTCGGGGTTCCCGGAATCATAAAGGATTCGTAATGCGGGGGCGCGGCTCGGTTTTCGGCTCAGAAAGTTTGTTTGACGAAAGTTTACAGCAACGTCCGGCGAAAAGTCATGATAATTCGGGACGTTAAGTTATAATCCGTCCGAAGCCCCTTTTAAGCCCCCTCCCGAAGAGACGCGACGGCCCGACGAATGACGCAGGAGCCGACATCACTGCCAGCGGCCGCCATCGACCGCGACGCCCTCATTGAGCAGCACCGCTCGTACGCGCGCGCTCTGGCGATCAAGGTCATGCGCACGCTCCCCTCGTCAATCGAGCTCTCCGACCTGGTGGGCTACGGCGAGGTCGGGCTGGTCGAAGCGGCCGAGCGCTACGACCCGCGCCGCGGCGTGGCCTTCTCCACCTTCGCGCACTACCGGATCAAAGGCGCCATCTACGACGGCCTGCGCGAGATGGGCTACTTCACGCGGCCGGGCGGCGTGCGCGTCCGCTGGGTCGCCAACGCCTCCGACGTGGTGCAGTCGGCCTTAGACGACTCGGTGAACGACTCGCCCGCGGGCTCGGCGGCGAGCGTGGACGACGAGATCGCCGACGCGCAGTCCCTCATCGACGCCCTCATCCCCGTCTACCTGCTCTCGCTCGGCAGCGACGCCGTGCCCGAGGTCGTAGACCAGCACGCGCTCTCGATGGAGCAGATCGAGCAGCGCGAGCTGGTGCGCCTCGTCATGGACGCGCTCCGCGACCTCTCCGAAGACGAGCAGGAGCTCATCGGCGCGCTCTACTTCAAGCACGTCTCGATGACGGAGCTGGCCGCCCGCCAGGGCATCACCAAGTCCTGGATATCACGCCTCCACACCCGCGCCATCAAACACCTCCGCGACCTGCTGCGCGAGCGCGGCATCCTCGAAGAATAGAGGGTGTCGGGTGCCGGGTGTTAGGTGCCGGGTTAAAGCAAGCCGTCTTTA